>JALOQK010000001.1 GCA_025453395.1 Candidatus Omnitrophota bacterium | reverse complement strand
AGTTTGTACTAAAGACACGCTGGCCAATATTTTCGGAACATCCGACATTGAGCTAAACACAGGCGATACAGCCTTTGAATCCGCGATGAGCCCGGAGGCAGGGGCTGAAATACCATCTAGAATATTGGTGAGCGTAAAGGATTGGAGCGCGCAATCAATAGCAACCGGACTTAGGGAGAGTATTGTTCAGGCAGGGATTATACATATAGAGTTTTTAACCGAATCCTTAGAGCGTTATATAGCGGAATTGTTAAACGGATTTCCTGGTTCTAATGGTTGGGGCGGGTATTGGCGGCAGTTTGTAACCACTGAGCCTAACTACATGGCTTTATGTGTCGAGTATCTTTTTGGTGAAGGGGTACCCGTGTTTTATATAGATGGAAAAGTAGATGATGAGGGCGAGAGGGTGTCTTTTGAATGTAGTTTTGCAGAAGAGTTAGTTCTTGAACCCGAAGGTTGCCGATATTTAAATAAATCGGCACGAAAACACATAATTACCATAGAGACAGAAGACACGTATTCTAAGATTAAGATTAAAGTTTTTAATCCTGATTTTATCACCGTATTAGCCTCGGTGAGAGACGACTATAATCAAGAAATTCAATACGACAGGGCAAACAATAAGATTGTTGTTTGCGGTGTGGTTCAGGATGATATCGGTACAGCCTTAAGAAAATATGTGCAGCTACCCATGTCTGAGCATCTGGCAAGGATTGAAGGAGAGATAGTAGGCCAGGACTATCTCGCGTTACCGTACGGTAATCTTTATTTGAATGATTATTTTGTAGTTTATCATAACGGTAAAATCTATCACCGCGCAGGAGAGCCATTTGAAAGCAGGGAGGGAAAATATACCTCATTTATAGTTTGGAAGCAAGGGGTAGTCAAACAGGGAAGTAAGAAATTCACCATAGATAGCCTTACATATCATGCGCAAGACGGAAATGTCGGGGTTTTTCTGGCAGGAGATGATGTAACTGAAAAGATAGAGTATGCCTTTTATGGCCAGTTAATTGTAGGTGAAGGGGTTGCAGATATTAGGGAGTATTTACGCGAGAGGTTGTTTGATCGGTTTGATGATTTGTCCGGACTTTTCTTGTTCCCCGAGTTTGCCAACCGCATGAAACTAGGGTTACGTTATTTATATGAAAATAGAGAGGAAGTTAAAAAGGCATTAGATAGAAATTGTATCGAGTTCGAGTTACCTTTAGGATTAGATATTACTGGATTGCAGGAGACTATGAGGCGGTATTCGTATAAAGAAGCGCGCTCTTGGGGATATCCTGGTGTTGGCGAGTTTAAAATAAAAGGCGGAAGGATTAGAATCAATTATATCCGGGCTAGATATACTCACATATTTATCGGTTTTGATAAAAATGATAACCTGGTTATCGGTGCTGTAGTTGGTAATGGCAAGGCTAATACCGGGGAATCAATTGAGAAGATTTCCCTTGGATTAAAAGATAGGGGTGTTAAAAGAGCTATCTTATTGGGGAATGGCGGGGATACTATTCTTATTGGAAACGCAGGCATCTTCGCTAAAGCAGATAATGTTATAGAGTCTCGGGCTGCATCGGCAATTATAGTTCTTAAGTTGCAAGCCACAGATGAGATCTTTGAATCCGCGATGAGCCCGGAAAGCGCAGAGGAAATGGGGCCGGAAGTTATTAAAGAGCATATTCTAAGAGGGGAATATGATGCGGCAATTTCTGTCTGCCGTGCGATTTTAGTTTCTGATCCGGACAACCAGAGAGCAAAACAGTATCTGCAGCAGGCCGATAATCTTTCGGGCTGGCGCAGCATGATCCCTCGGGCACAGGCGATAATGGCCCGATATAAAGGTAGCATTGATTATATAGACACACGAAGCCTGATTCAGGACAGTCAGTTTATTAAAGACACCCTGTTTTATAATCCTCAAGAGAGCGAAAATATTTTGAATGAGCTGATGATGGTCGGGGCCGAGAACTCTAATGCGCAGATTCTATCCGTTTTTGTCATGATTGATATCGGAGAAGACAGGTTGGTAAGCCGCCGAGACCGGCATCAGGCATTAGGGATATTGCTTAGCGCGGTTTCATCCGGCATCTTGGCCAAAGATAACAGCCTCGCAAGACGCATTGATTTACACCACCACTCTTTCTATTCGGATGGCTTAAGGTCTGCAACGGGAGTAGTTTTTGCCGCTTGGTTTAGCGGGATGCGGGCAATTACAATTACGGACCATTTTACTTTAGACCATATGGAGGAGATGGTTCAGGCATGGGATCAGATATACAAATCCGGACTGGCAGGCGAATTTGAAGTTATCCCCGGAATCGAGCTTGATGTTTACGACGAAGTTTATAAAACAGAAGACGACCACTTCTTGGTTTACTTTCCTATTGGTTCGGCTATATCTGGCAGGGAAGATGCTCCTGCGTTTATGAGGTGGTTAAGAGATGTTCGTTGTGAAGAGATGAGCTTTCAGCTGCAGAAGCGAATTCTTTGGGCTAATAACCGCGTGGATTATTTGATTCAGAGGTTGACCGGTTATCAGGGTAACTTTGCGCTGGAGAGAGAGTGGCTACAGCTTGAAGAGCAGGATTTATTAGGCATAAGGACCAATATGTTATCCCGTCAAACAGTAATAACCGCGCTTCACCGCAAGTACGGCCTGGATTTAAATCTTATCCGCCAGGAATTAGATAAGGTAGTGCCGCGTAAATTTAGCGACATTCCGGCAAACGTAGAAATGTTTAGCGCCAACAATGGACACTACGGTTTTTCTATACAGGAAGTCGGTAGGTTTGTAAACGCACATGCCGGAGTGTTAGGTATTGCGCACTCCCGGTACCTGGCGCTAAATCCTGTTTTGTCGGCAAACATAGAAAGGCATACATCCGAGGGGCAGGCTAAGAGACTAGCAATGAAGATGCAGAAAGCCCGTGATCTTCTTACTCGGTACGGCGCCTATATTGATACTATTGAAGCGTACCATAGTGATCATAGCCAAGATTATATGGATGCCACTGTTAGATTAGCTGAAGATGTCAGGTTGTTAAGAGGCGCAAGAGAAGTAATAGTTACTGCTGGCAGCGACAATGAAGATTATCCGTTTAGAGGGGTTTATATGGGTATCGGCCGTAAGCCTGGACAAGCGGGCCATATACCTGAAGAGGTTAATACAGACGGCGTTACCGTGGAAAAGATTAAGCAATTAAGCGTTGTTAAGGCAGCGGCCTGGAAAAATAAGGTAAAGGTGGTATTGGTTAATTTGGTTGCTCTGGAGTATGCCGCAGAAAGACAAGGGGCCATTGCAGTAGCTACTTTAGCCGGGCACTTACGCAAATATACAGATTGCCAAGTAGTGGTTATTGATATGCAGAAATATCTTGATCAGATAGAGCAGGAGATGATTGCCCAGAAAAGGCAGATCTCGTTACCGGAAAGATTCCGTATGGCTACAGACATGGTTACTGCCAGGATTATAGAAGAGCGTCCGGATATCGCCGGCTTGACCATGAAATGGGGTACATTAAATATCGTAGAGAAGATTATGCTGCGGATTAAAACCGAAATGAAGGAAGACGCTCCGCTAGTAACCCTAGGTAATGTGGTTGCTACTTTTGCCCCCGATGAGTTAATACAGAGAAAGCTGTATCAGGAAACGGTATTCATTTTAGGGGAAGGAGAGCTGCCTTTACAAGAGATTGTTATAACTATGTCCAGGAACGCCAAGTCAAAGGACCGTAGGCTTTATGCCGCCGTGCCGAATATTAAATTAAGAATAGGCGAGCGGGTAGTGACTACCGAACGCGTAGTTATGGACTTAAGTCATTATGCCCTTCCCGATGAAAACGAGGCCCCGGAATTATTTACTATACCGGAAGAGCCCAATATTGCCATTGAAGCTAGTCGCGGCTGTCCTCATGCGTCTTGTACCTTCTGTTCTATACGAGCGCTTACCGGTTGCCCTAATTGGAGGCCGTTACCCGTATCAGAGCTGTTAAAGAGGATGCGCGTGTTTACGCAGAAAGGCGTACGTAAATTCCATTTTGTGGATTCGGAATTTATGGGGCCGACCAGTAGCGAAGCGGATTTTAAAGCCACGATGGACAGGGCCGCAGCCTTAGCCCAGGGGATAATCAAGATGAACGAGGAATTGGGGCTAACAGGTGATAATAAAATTCAGATTACTCATTTTTCGGCAAGAGTGGATTCTATATCTCAGCCTGCGCATCCGGAGAGGTTAACGAGGATGCTACAGGTATACAGTCTTTTGAGAGAAGCCGGATTAAAAAGAGTTTTCTTGGGTATTGAATCCGGTAGCCCATCGCAACTACGCCGATACGGTAAGGGCGCGACAGTTGAACAAAACGCTCAGGCCCTGGAAAGGTTTGTCCAGCTAGGTATTACGCCGGAGCCGGGATTCATCTTTTTTGATCCCTTGGTTACTGTGGAAGAATTAAAACAGAGTTTGGTCTTTATTGAAAAAACCAGGCTTTTTGAGACTAATGCTCGGCTCTTCGGGAGTCTTCGGCTTCAGAAAGGCTCTCCTTATATTGTTCTGGCGCAAAAAGCAGGTCTTGTTTGTGATGCGCCGCTGGATATAGACTTTGTAAGTTATCAAACCAGATTTCAGGATCCGCTGGTAGCAACAATAGAGGGGGTATTTACCAAATGGGAAAAGCAGTGCCGCAAGCTGGTAAAGTATCTCTATGTTTTACAGAGGAATCAGCAGGATGTGGAAACAAGAGCGCTTTTGAAAAAATACGTGGATGCGGTCAGACGAATAGATTTTGTTTTTATGAAAGATCTAGTTAACGCTGTGGATACGGCTTCAAGAAGAGAGGTTATCCGGTTGCATTTGGCTTCGGCTAGAGAATTCTTTCTGGAGATACAGACAGCTATAGTTCGCGGAGAATTGAGTGATCCCTCAGGAAGAATCTTGGTGGATTATCTTCAGCCGGCATTATTGTGCAATCAGGAACTTTCCGGAATTTTACCCGATTCTTTTTCTACCGATATGGGCCATGAAGAGAATTTCGAATCCGCGATGAGCCCGGAAGCAGATAGAGCCAAAGATATTCCTTTTCATAAACCTATCCTTCAGATAAGCCGGGAGGAGTTCTTTGCACAAATCCGCGCCCGCGGCTTTTACCGTCCGGGTTACTCTGGCAGCCGGCGTCAGGCAATCGGTGAAACATTAGATGAATGGTGCGGTAAGGGCGGCTGGGAGATCAGGTATTTGGTGGGCAGCAGGATAACTTCCAGGGAAGAAGCGATTGCGCATTATGAAGATGCTTATTATTACTATTTTTTAAGAAATCCCGATCAATTTGAATGGCTGTTAAGTACCGCCAGGGATGTATATGATGATTCTCCTACCAATGTTAGAAGCGGATTAAGATATAGCGTTCAAGAAACTAATAGGACGCATCTTCAGGATATCGCTATAAGAAGAGTGGTTAATAGATTAGGAGAAAGATTTCGCGGAGCCAGATTGGTTCAAGTTCGCGGTGGATTAGACGGCAGTATTATCGGTTTCGGGGCTGGAGAAGGGGCGCATTTACATCCTGGAGTTGTGCCTTTTCATAGGCCGGAACTGATAGCTCAGCCAGAATTAAAGGGCTGGTGGAAACCGGGCTCTATTGAGGCATTTTATCAAAGCAGTAAAATAATTGTTTTAAAAAATCAGGATTTTGAATCCGCGATGAGCCCGGAGGCAATGTTTACTTATTTTGATTCGATTATGAGCCCTGAATCTTACTGTGAGCACATTAAAGAAGAATGCTTTTTACCAGAGTATCAAGGGATAATCTTCAAGCAGGGGCGCTTTATTATGGATGAGGAAGTTGATATTCCGGCAGTACTTTTATTCCATTTACTCAAATTGAGTAGCACATTAGTAAAAGATAACCTTCCTGATGATGCGGTGCCGATTAGAATAGAGGTATCTTCTGCTCCTTTGCCGGCAGTATGCTGTAAGTTTATTAGTCTGACCGGTGAAGTTTACCTTGTTTTTGATCGGGAAATAATCGGGTATTTTATCAGTCGCAGGAAGCAATATCCGCGTGCGGTGTTAACGCTGCTTTCGCGTATCCTGCTACACGATTTAAACCATACCAATATAATACTATCACCAATAGAAGAAAAAAGCGAAGATGCCTGGATCGCCAAGCAGATAGATGTCCCAAACAGGAGGGATTTTCTTAAGAAGCCGGATTCAGCCAGGGCGCAAGAAGAAATCAATCAGTTGTTGCAGGGTGGTTCTAGATTATGCCAACACTTGATTGAGGTTGAGAATTCTTTGGCCGGTATTTCTGGTCTTCCCGATGCAGAGGCTGATCAGCGGATAAACGATTTTCTTGAAGAAAGCTGGAGATATTATGTAATGCAGCCCGGAGTTAAATTTTATTATATATATACAGGTATTTTCGCGTTATCAATCGATCCTCCGGTAATTAATCTTACCGGCGTAAACAGCGTAGGAAAATCTACTGTTGCCGAGGCAGCAGCAGATGGTTTTGATGCCATATATTTTGATGTCGGGCATTTCTATAGATGTTATGGCTGGAAGGCGCTTGATTTGGGCCTGGTGCGCTTAAATTCCGTTTCGGATGATCCAGCAATTCTCAATACGCCCGGATTAAACTCTATGGTAACCAAGATTAATATTATCCATACGATTCGGAATAGAAGAGTGGTTCTTAGTCTTGATGGCAGAGAGATGACCAGGGAAGATTTTGAAAGCGTGGGTGTGGATAAGGTAAGCTCGCTGATAGCTAATAATTCCGTTTTTCGGGAGACAATACTGAAGCCCACATTCGAGAGGATTCTTGCGCAAATAAAGATTTTGAATAAGCCGATTATTCTGGCTAATAGAACTTTTATCCCTGATTCTTTGTTGTATATATTTCTTGTGGCTACCCCCGAGGAAAGAGCGAACAGATATGCTGGCCGTATGAATAATCATAAACCCAAAGATTCCTTGGGAGATGTTGTGTCGCGCGACCAAAAAGAAATGAAAAGGACCTGGGATTGTGTTTTAAAATATCCCGGGCTTTTCCATATGGTAAATACAACCAAGATGTCTAAGAAGGAGCAAGCCGAGATTTTATTGGATATGATCTATAGCGGGATATATGAATTCAACAGAAGGTCTACTTTGCTTATGACCATATTTAATTTTTTTAATCATGACAGAAATGAAACCAACGGAGGGACGCTTTCGACATTTACCCTTCTTGGCGGAGAACAGGGTGGTTTAAATGATACGATAAGAAGGACAGTCTTATCAAAGTTTGCTGAAGACTTTGAGATTCTATCCGGAGAAAAGATAAGCGCTGAATCCCGTGAAACCGAAAGGAGATGGGGTGAGGCCCTGGCTACTTATTTGGATGCGCTGATAGTATCCATTGAGCCGGCAGGCATCAGTCCAGAATCCCGGGGGTTAATCAAGCTTCTTTGGCAGGGCAGACTGGATAAGTTCTGCCTCGAGTTCCGTAATCAAGAATCCTATATGCCTGATTCAACCTTAAAAACGATGTTCAAGGACATAGAAACAGCCCATACCCAATGGGCGAGTATGTCTGTTGGACTGCAGGGTATTATGCGCCGTTTCGGTATAAACATCAAAATCATGCTTTCCGAGATAGTGCCAAACATTGAGCTACTTAACCAACCCCTTAATCAGGCTGTTGCGGCCCTAAGAGATATCCAGTTCGATAAATTCCACCAGGCCTTAAGTCAAGCCAGGGAAAGTCAGCTTACCGACCAGGACCGGATTATCCTGGGTTTTCTTGATTATCTTGAAGAGTTATTTAAATATATTGATGATGCCAATCCCTGGAGCTTCTGCCGCCTTATTATTGAGGGGGGGCATGGTTTAGCTAACACTCTCACCGGTTTAAGGTTATTGTTCATATTTGATTATCTCAGGGGTGATATGCAGTATATATTTCTAAGAAGAAAGGCTTCCCGCCGGGAGATTCTAAACAAGTGGGGCATTCCCGAGCATACCGCAAACGCCGAATTAGCAAGAGGCCTGCAGCAGGAAAATGTAGATATTGATAATGTCGATGAGCAGGATTTCTTGAAGTATTGCCTTATCGGCCCATTAGATTCCTCTCGGGCTCATTCCGGGAGCCTGCGCCACTATATTTGGAACCAGCAGATATTTAGAAGGGCAGGAGAGCTTAGTTCGCTTCTTTCAAGAGGCAGAGCATTAGGCATGGAAGATCAATTTATAAGCAGGATGTGTAACGGATTATTTGTTGCCCCCAGCCGTGCCTTAAGCAATACCTTAAATGCCTTGACATGCGAAGACCTGGATGCGCTTATCAGACAGTGCGATAGCTGGGATATTGGCATGAGCGCCTTCCCAGAAATAGCTGAGCTTAGCCAGGAAAGGCCGGATATTGCCCAGACATTCGTTAAGATGGTCAGGAGGGCGCATACGCATCTTCCGCGGGGAGTCAAAGAGCATCGGAAAAGGCCAAGATTTAAAGAGCAGGCAATTTTGTTGCACGATTTATTTTTAGCTTTTCAAAAGGATCGCCGACGCTCGGTTTTAATTTATAATCCCTATGAAGGCTGGGGGCAGGGGGTTGCGGAAGAAGAAAATTGGACCGAACTTGTAGTTTTAATGGAAATTAGTCCTAGCGCATCAGAAGCTTTATCTCGGGAGATGAAAAAGATTCTTTCTTCGGGTTATTGTATAGAGGAGAAATGGAATTTGGAGGCGTCTTCGTCTTCTGGTAGAGGCATCGTTTTATTTGTTTTTGAAATCAAAGATGAACAGCGCAACGGACGCATCCCAGTAGATACCTTAGTGTGCAACTATTTACATGATCAAAATACCCAAGTTTATACCCGTGGCAGAGATACACTGGGGAAAGTATTTCTGCAGCCGCGAGAAGCGCCAACTGATGCCAGGGATGTTTTTGAATCTGGCATGAGCCCCGAGGCAGATTTCGGAGCTTTAAGAGAAATAGTTTCTCTCGACAACGGCGGCTCCTTTGACGCAGGCCCTAAAGATAATCAATTAATCGCCATAACTTCTGAAAAAGATTTTAAAGATTTAAAGCTGGAGAAAGAAGGGGTTATTGAACTTTCCAGCAATGAGGAATTAGTCGGCTCATTCTTCCTCTGGTTTAACAAACAAATCACAGTCAATTGTTTAAGTTGGGCTTTCCATGAATTATTCAAAAATGCGATGGAACACGGTAATAAATTTGATAAGAACAAGAAAGTAACGATTCAGTGGTCTGTGAATGATGAAAGGATGAAAATCAGCATTACCGATCAAGGCGCAACAATCTTTAACCCACAGCATAGTTTAAATTTAATTGATAAAGAAGTGCAATGGCTAAAAAGGCGCTATGGCGAGCGTTTTGACGAAGGTGATTTCAATACGACAACTGGAAGCGGCGAGTTGCTTGGCATATATTATGCGGGGAAGAATAGTGATGAAATCATTTTTGAGAATATTGATGATAACAAGGGAGAAAAGATTGGGACGCGGGTAACAATTATAAAATACTTTAAACAGGAAGTAGCAAAATGTATGCAATCCACTGCTTCTAATTTTCCCAAAGATAGTTTAGATAACGGCGGTTTCGTTGAGTCTGCAGGGGAAACTATACGCGTTCAGTGGCAAGGCGATTACTATCCGGAAGAGCAAACTACAGTATATGAAAATAAGAGAGACCTCCGAGCTTACCTCACTGTAAAGTTAAATAAGGAAATAACGAATCCAGATAAACAAATCCTTTTGCGTTTATGGTGCAACCAAGAGGATAATCCAAAGACATGGTTTGAAATCCCGATGCGCATAGTAAATGACTTTGGCGATGGGAAATACCGTTTTGAAGGAGAATTGCCCGAATTTTTCTCTGGCCGTTTTACTTACAAATTTTCTTCTAATAAAGGAGAAACATGGATTTGGCTAAATAAAGGCGTAAACGATAACCGCCAAATAATTAATTCGAATACAATTTCTTTACAACTAAATGAAAAAGAGGATTTTATTTCATTCGTTATGCCTTCTGTATCGTTTAAGGGTATTATTGATAATGCGCCAAGCATAGAAGAATTTTGTGCTGCTCATGATGGAGAAAAAGGCATTAAAAGAAATTCTCTTAGTGGAAACGAAGGCTTTGTCAATTATTTTGCGCGCTCAATAGTTACACAATTAAACGGCGAGGAATATAAAGTCATTTTTGCAGGTGAAATTGAAAATGGCGATAAGCGTTTAAGCGATAAAGTAGCAATTTATTTCTCAAAAAAAGATATGGCTATAAACATTGAAATTAACGGCGCGATGCAGGACAAGCTTTTAGGCAATGGTTCGGATCAGACTAGGGGAGAGTTGGGTTGGGATGAGGCAAAGATAAAGATTTATTTAAATAACGATTGCACAGTAGCGAAAGTAATGCATGAAAGAAAAGAAATGGGCCTCTCAAGGCTGGCGATAGCAATTATTCTAACTGGTGCCGGAATCCCGCGGCAATTCCCGGATTTATATAAAATTCTGCAGGAACGCTTAGGCCTGCAGGTTGCAAGTGATTTATTGCGCTATGTAGAAAAAACAGATAATCAAATAGCGTCTTTAAGTCTAATTTCCAGAATTAATAAGAATCCCAAAGATGCTAATGCAGAAGATATCCAGCGGGTTTCAGATTTAATTTATTGCAAGAGTTGGGTAATTAGGAGGTTGGTAGTAGGCTGTTTAGAGCGATTGGTAAAAATTGATAAGTTTTCTGCCAAGCAGTTGGAAAACCTGGCTGATTTTGCTTCGCGGTGCGATATAACAGAAGATTTACATCAGCTCAGAAGAACTCTCTTGGAAGATCCGGAATTTATCCTCAAAGCGCTTGAAACTTTATTTAATATTGAGTTATCGGTGAAAGATTTATCCAATGTTTACCTGCGTTGGTTTGGCAGTGGACAGAATAAGAATATTTATAGAGTTACTGTCAGTTTAACTGGAGGCAGAAAATTCGGCGTAGCTTTATCCACAATAAGGCATGACCCTATTGGCGCAGGTTTTGATAAGAGAAGAATTGAAAAATCTATAGAATTATGGAAAGAGTTGTCAGAGGCTAATTGCCCCTATGTATGCAAATTAGGCAATTCAGTATGGATAAAGGACTATCGGCCGCGTATGGCAGATATAGCGATTACGCATTCTTTTGAGCCTTGGCATTATATTGACCCATCCCGTTTGATTAGAAATGATATCAATGTTGTTTTTAGAGAGTTTGTGGAAGGGTTAGATTTAAATAAAATCTTGGATGAAGAAAAAATAACTTCAAAAGAAAAAGGCCGCGCTATACTTGTTGGTTTAGAGATATGTAAAGGCCTGTTGAATTTTTCTCCTGAGAAATTTTATATAGGCGATTTCAAGCCTTCTAATATCGTAATGAATACGAATGCCGAAGGAAAATTTAGCGGAAAAATAATAGATTTAGACGCTCTTAATGTAAATGGCAGCATAAAAAATATAGCCTGTTCTCTGGAGCCCAATGTTTGCTATCAAGAATATCTTCCCGGATTTTTACAGAGTTTAAAAGCCCCGCTTGATAATGGTGGCTATAGTTTGAATATTATTGGGCAAACGGGTAAAAACCGGGCAGTTGATGATTTTGCGCCAAATAGCGCGTTATTGAATACGAGGCATTCTCGCGGCCCTCCGGTTTTAAGAATTATTCCCGCTGTTTCAATTCCCGGCAAGGCAGAGGAGTTGTTAAGTTTAATCCGGCAATATGTCATCCCCGGGATCCAGCAGGCATTTCCTTTTGAGATTAACATAGAAGTTCTTCCCCCAATTCAAATTGATCAAGTGGTAAGCAATGTAGGCGGATATTTTGATGCAGTCCGCCAGCAATACATTCTCCCGTATCTTTTTGAAGGGACAAAAGAAAATATCCCCACTTTATATCTGACCGATGCAGACATAACCGGCATAACACAAAAAGGAACAGTATGGAATTGTCTCTTTGGACGCGTTCTACTGGGTAAAAACAAGGGTATCTTATCAGGGTTTAGATTTCAGCATTATAATAACAATATATTTATACAACGTATCGTTAAAAATATTATTCATGAAACAGGCCATTTAATCGGCAAGTTATTTACTGACCCCGGCACTTCCCGTCTACACTGCGAAAATCCTGCCTGCGTGATGCGCTTGAGCCAAACCGCAGCTGAGCTTGATAAAACAAATGCGCAGTTTTGTCCTTCCTGCAAGGCCCAGCTTCAGAGATTATCTCTTAAAAATTATGTAGTAAGCAGTCTCGACAACGGCGGGACAGATGAAATTACCATGCCAAAAATCAACCCAACCCAGACCGCGGCTTGGAAAAAACTTGAAGTACTCTCTGAATTTATGAAGAAGCAGCATATGCGTGATATGTTTGAGGCGGATCCGAAGCGTTTTGACAAGTATTCCATCCGTATTGGCGAACTGTTAGTGGATTATTCAAAGAACAGGATTGATTCAAAGGTGATGGATACGCTCATTGATTTGGCTAGAGAGGCTGGGCTTGAGGATGCGATCGAGGCGATGTTTACGGGCGCCGTGATTAACGAAACAGAGAAGCGCGCCGTTCTCCACATTGCGCTAAGGAATCGATCCAATGCGCCTATTTATGTGAATAAAAAAGATATCATGCCGGAAGTGAATCGCGTCCTAGCGCAGATGAATATTTTCGTAGATAAGGTTATTAGTGGCCTGTGGACGGGTTACACCGGCAAGATCATTACCGATATCGTCAATATTGGCATCGGCGGTTCAGACCTCGGTCCTGTGATGATTGTTGAGGCTCTCAAGCGCTATGCCGCGCGCAAAAATTTAAGAGTTCATTTTGTCTCTAATGTTGATGGAACGCATATTGCCGAAACGATCGTCGGCCTTAATCCAGAGACTACGCTGTTCATCATTGCTTCCAAGACTTTTACCACACAGGAAACCATGAAGAATGCCGATACGGCTCGTAAGTGGTTCTTAAAAGCGGCCAAGAATCAGGAGTACATTAAAAAGCATTTTGTGGCGGTGTCCACAGCGAAGAAGGAAGTCGAAAAATTCGGAATTGATACGGCTAATATGTTTGAATTTTGGGATTGGGTGGGTGGCCGCTACTCCTCTTGGTCGGCCATAGGGCTTTCCATCGCCTGCTATATCGGTTTTGACAATTTCAAAGAGTTGCTGTGTGGAGCCTATGAGATGGATCAACATTTCAGGAATACGCCCTTTGATAAAAATATCCCTGTTGTCCTGGCGTTAGTGGGGATTTGGTACAACAATTTCTTCAAAACTCAGACACACGCCATCTTGCCTTACGATCAGCACCTGCATCGTTTTGCCGCATACTTTCAGCAGGGCGACATGGAATCTGACGGCAAATCTGTCGACCGTAACGGTAAACTCGTGAAATATGAGACAGGCCCGATCGTCTGGGGAGAGCCGGGCACGAACGGACAGCATGCTTTCTATCAATTAATGCATCAGGGAACAAAACTTGTCCCCGCAGATTTTCTTGCTTTTGCTCAAAGGAGTTCTCAGCAGCTTGATAACGATGCGGAACTGAAAGCGGCTTTGGATGAACATCACAAGATCTTGCTTTCGAATTTCTTTGCGCAGCCAGAAGCCCTTCTGCAAGGCAAGAGCGCACAGGAAGTTGTTCAGGATTTAAGGAAAGAGAATGAGAAGAGAAGAGCGAACAGTCAGCCGGAATTGAGCGATGAAGAAATCGCCAGGATTACGCCTTTTAAGGTTTTTGAAGGTAATCGTCCGACTAATTCTATTCTGGCCAAGAAACTCACCCCGAGGACACTAGGCATGTTAGTCGCGATGTATGAACACAAGATCTTCGTTCAGGGTGTCATCTGGAACATCTATAGTTTTGACCAAGAGGGTGTCCAACTTGGCAAAAAGCTTGCAAACAACATTCTGCCTCAGCTTGAATCAACAGCCGATGTAAGCGGGCATGATTCTTCCACGACTGGACTTATCAATACTTATAAAGAAATGGCGAATACTCCAAAGAATGTGTCTGTCGACAACGGCGGATCAGACAACACCGGCGGGACAGGTATGCAAAAAGGTATTTGGCGGAAAATACCGGGTAAATACAAAGGAGCATTAATGGTGTGTTGTTCGGCGGTTTTAATCGCGATTAAGCCTTTCTGCGCCAAGGCGCTGATTAAGAGCGGTATTACGCCTTTACAGATACAGGTAAATTATTATCTCTATGCTTTTTTTGGCCTGGCTATTTATAAAGCCATATGTCTTATTCTGTATCCTGCCGAGCGCCAAGCAACAAAGAGATTATTAATTTCATTCGCTAAGCCAAAAGAATTCTTAGCGCATAACCGTAATTATCTTTTTATTATTGCTCTGGGGATATTATTACAGCAGATTATCGCATCTCCATTTGATTACCTTTCTTTGCGGCATAATTCTGCTTTAATTACGGAAATTATCGTAAAGAGCTCACCGGTGGTTTTGGTTATTGTCGCTGCTAGAGGGTTTTTAGGGGTGAAAGAAAAACTAACGCTCAAGAAGACTTTAGGGATTTTCATTGTTTTATCTGGTGTCTGCATCAGCCTTTGGTTTGCCGGGGCACATAAAGCCGGAGAAGTAAGTGCCTTGGGCGTGTTATTTGCTTCAATTTCCAGTACAGCTTATGGATTGGCGGAAATTGTCAAGAAAAGAACCCGGTCTTTTATAAAAGCCACTGATTTGGTATTTTTGGCTTATCCTGTTTCTCTGCCGGTAATGGTGTTGTTAACTAGTTTAGCTTCTCAAAGCCGTTCACTGATATTTAATCTGCCGATTTTGGCAATTGCCGCTATCAGCGTTATTACTCTTCTTTTGACTTACCGGGCATTGGATTATCTTGAGACGTCAACTGCCAAGAGTATTAATAATACCTCGCCGATATTTGTTTTGTTGATTTCTGTAATCTTCCTTGGCCAGCCATTGAGTATAATTTCTATTTTAGGTGTTGCGTTTTGTGTCGGCGGGGTAATTTTTATATTAAGGGGTAACCCGCCGCAAAGTCACCTTATTCAGTCAGCTAATATTCGTACCGGAAAAGATGGCTATAAATTGTTAGGCTTTCAACGGTACGCGCCCATAGAAGAAAATAAAGTTTCCGAGGCAGACTTCCTGCATAAAGTTTGGGAGACGCTGAAGCACGGGAATATTGAGGCGGCTAAGCAGATGCTCGATGGGCTTAAAGAAGAGAAAACCATCGTTGAATTTTGGGTGTTGGATAATCCTGAAAAACATATTTCTAAGCTTACGTTTGATAGAATAGCTTCAGAATTGGGGCAGAAGATAGTTTTTGATACTGCCTTAACCAGAGACGGAGCGTTTTACCTTGATAAAATCACAGAAGGTGTGCATAAAGCAGAAGAGCAGTGCGGGATGTTGACGTGTAAGAATAATCTGGACATGTCTTCTAAGGGTGAATTCGCGGCAAGAGAACTGGGAAGCAATGTTTGGAAGTTTGCCGAGCGCGGTATTTTAATTATGGCGTATCTTTATGATGATTCAGGCGCTCTGCGCGGGATCAAACTGGTTTGCATGGATAAAGGCCCGGGGATAGTTGATATCGCCAAAGCTTTAAAGCACGGCTACTCTACAGCTTATACGCACGGTTTAGGTTTATCAATACTAAGCAGAGAAAACGACCCATTTTACCATAATTTTAATATAAAAAGCGATGTCTTAGGCACTATGGTAAACATCGATATCTATTCCGGTCTTGCCAAGTCTGCCCCTAATAAAGATGCATCTGCCGCAGAAGGCTTCTTTGGCAATGGTTCGCAAGAGGCTCGTGAAGATGTGAAGAAATTAATTGATCAGGGCCAATACGAATTGGTTCTGCCTGAGCAGGCAAGAAATATCACGCAAAGCGGAGTTGTTCCTATGCCCGTGCAATTCATGTTGTTAAAAACGCAGCCTGCCCGCGCGCCGAATATTTATATCACTAAATTCCAGATATACGGAGTTTTGAGTATCGTATTTACGCAAGAAGCCTATGAGAAATGGCTGCAGCTTTTCCCGCAGGAAAAACTTCAGGTATCGCTAAGCGTTCTTTCCGCGCATGAATACGCGGAGCTTGAAGAAAACTCGACCCACCGTATGGCGCGCATTAAACAAGTCCAAGTTGCAGGATACCAGGATATTAGAGAAATAATTGAGCCTTTTCAAAACACAGAGCGTGAAGTGCCGATCTTAAGCAGTAATATTTCTAAATCGCTCCATGGTGTTTTGGTGCGCGTTAAGCGTGACAGGCGCGACCGCCTGCTCATACATGTCTTAACAGTCCTGAATAATCTTGATTATATCTGCAGACGTTTCGCTAGTTTGCCGTCAGATGAGTTATCCGGGAAAATAAAAGGCATTATTTCTTCTTTTATGGATAAAGTCATTGCCAATATAAATAAGCTTGAGCGGTCTTCAGATATCGCAAAATTATTAGAAGACGAAAGTTTCATCATCGGCGGTGACAGAGAGATTTTAGAGTCATATTGCTTAGAAGGGGATATTATACGCAAAGTAGAAAGCGCCGATCAGTCTATTTTTAGCGCGCTTCAAATATGCTCAGGGGCAGAGATTTACTTTATGCCGGAACAGTTTATCCCTGATCAGGATTTATTTGTAGAGCAGCAAAGATCTTCACTGTGCCAAGCAGTAAAAACAGTAGTAGACCCATTTTTAAGGGGGATGGGATCGATTCAGCTTCTTTCCGAGAGGATTCCAGTGTATTCCAGCATTTTACATTGTGAAGTGTTTGTGAAGCCCCAGGCAAAATGGTCAATCGGGTATGTTGTTGATCAAATAAACATGCTGCAGGATTCAAAGGCCGAAACTACTCTTTTGGATTATTTTTGCGCAGAGGCCACCAATGTTCTAGAAGATTTGCTTTGGGAGTTGATCTGCCAAAGCAAATGCAATTCAAGCAAGTTGTGCGATCTTATTTATCAACAGAATAAGGAAAGATTTGTTAAAGCTATTGCGATTACCGAGGAGCTCTTGAAACAGCTGCAAAGCTACAATCTTGTTGATGAAGACCAGGTTATTGCTTCGTGGTTTATGATCAACCGTGAATATTTGTCCAAGGCCTTAAAAAGGCTTAATGATTATTATGGCAAGCCCGAAGATTTTGGCCACCACAGCTACAGGTCTATTTTTCTGGAAGAAGCATTTTTAGCTCCGGAAACGCTGTCTCAATTTAGCCAACTTATGGATATATATGATAAATATATGGGCTCCCTGGGTATTGTCTCCCGTAAAGAGAAGGAAAAGTATATATTAAATGGCATAGAGAAGCAATTTTTCGGTATTGCCGATTATATTATCCGTAAGGTAGAATTCCAGACGATGTTTAGTATGTCTACAAACATAGAGAAGCCGGTTATTCTGGTCTTAGATAAGATATTAACGCCTGTGCAATATGATGATATAAAAAAGTTCTACGGCAAGAGGCTAAAGGCTATTATCAATTCTGAAGGGACCACTCAATGCCATTACGCGCTTTGCGCCCAGTCAGATGGGGTTGCGGTGATTATTGTGGATAAACGATATGCCCAGAGGAATAGCTGTAATAGCTTAGTTAACTCCGGGGAAAATGTTGAAGCGCTTATTTTTTCTACCGGCAAAGTATATGTTTATCCAACATCTATCAGGGAAGAGGAGTTTTCTCTTTTGATGGAAAAAGAACAGAAAGAAGATATTTATTATAATACTAAGCTTAAGGAAGCTGCCGATAGCCACACGATCCTGCCGCGCGCCAACGTTATTTCTCCGGAGCAATTAAAGCAAGCGGAAGAAAACGCAGCTTCACGCGCCGGGTTATTCCGCACGGAAATGTATTTCTATCCTGGTATCTTTATTCCCTCTACGAAAAATATCTTTAACAGTGTTCAGGAAGTGCTAAAGGCAAGCAGTTTAGAAGTGGATTTTAGGGTGCTTGATGTAACTGAAGATAAATGCCCGCAATTTATATTTAGCCGTTATAAGGGCAATAAATTCTATCTGGAGCATCCCTTAGGAAGGGCGCTTGCTGTACAACAGTTACGTGTTTATTTGCGCCTTTATTGGTTTGGGCATAAAAATTTTAGGGTGATGTTTCCTATGGTAGAAAGCTCTGGCGACATAAAAGCCATAGAGGGCCTTATCACCCAAGCTATGGATTGGGAGTTAAAAGACGCAGAGAATTATTCCGATATTGATATGTTCAAATGGGGCATTATGGTAGAGACAAAACAAGCGGTAGAGGCTTTGAAAGAGCTTCTATCTTCTGAAATCTTAGGCCATAACATCAGCTGGATAAGCATCGGGAGCAATGATTTAATAAGCTCTTGGTATGGTATTAACCGCATGGACAGGGAAAAGTTTGACTATTATTACAATGCGGTTGTTCCGCAGATGGTCAGGCAAATTCATCATGTTTGTCTTGAGGCTATTCAAAAAGGCGTGGAAGTATCTTTATGCGGAGATTTGGCGAAGATGCCTGAATTTTGGTTAGCGCGTTTTTGTTTATCCGAAAACAAGGGTATTAAATTTTTCTTAAGTATGCCAGCGCAGATTATTCCAAAGTATGTGGCCTGGAGAAGCATTTTACACTCCGGCAGGGATGATCTTACAGGCGTTGACGTTTTATTGAATAATATAATTGCTTCTGTCCACGAGAACATAGATGAAACATTCTATAATGAGTTGAACACCGCGTTATCTTCAGTAGCTTCTGGTGTTAGAGATATAATCGCCCAAGAGTCCGGCATTAATATTAAAGAACAGGCAGGTTTCTCCATAAGAGAAAAACAAAAGCCTACAGGAATGCTTAAATTGGGTAAAGATTTGCATATTCTTTCCGCATCAGTAATCTATGAGCTTAATCCAAATTTAGTCAGGTTTGAATATTACGATGGCAGTAAGTGGGTTTCTTTTCCGGAAAATATATTAGCTGTTTTCGTCGGTCAATTTCAGCTGGCAGCGGGTAATTTAGTGCGCGTTGTATTTTCTGAAAGCAGCTGTTTACAGGATAAAGAGAAAATACTGAAACAGCTTGATAATAGCTTGGTAGCTTCTCAAGAAAAATGGCAGTGGATTGATGATATAGCAGATAATTCTTGCAATAGCCAGTCAAAAATCACCTTTTCTTTTGAGCCGGTTTCCGTGTTGGTGGTATTGTGGGCAATTATAAGTTATCCGGTTATTCTTATGCCTATATTAACAATAGTTTTATTGATAGTTTTCCGAAATGCCGGGGCAGGTTGCTTCTCCTTCCGTGGCTGGTGGGGTGCAATCGTTGCTTTCGTAAAGAAGGCGTCCCGGCATTTCAATAAAAAGGAGGTGGCAGCATGCAAAGCCTACAGGACCTTGAGTTTACCCTTATCATGCCTCGCCAGGACTGCATCTTCGCTAACGCGCGCTATCCTCAATGGTTTCACGAATACCATTTTATCGTCAATAACGACGGCCATGTCCAAGGCCAGACAAGCTCTGGTAACTGGCTTGAGCTCAGCAATGAGATGGGGCTGTTTGTTAGGGAGAAAATCAACGCCGCGCTTAATACCAATAACAATTCCTGGGCGGGCAACTAATAATGTTGCCCGCAGGGGCGTTTTTATTTCGCCCAAAATGAAAACGCTTCCAATTAACTTTTCTCCTATGCATAACAAGCCCGATGATCAGGAAAAACAATTACCCAGGATTGAGATTCAGCTTGGTATCGCGCCAAACACAAGTGGCAGAGGTTTTACGCTCTTTAATTTTGATTTTGACCAAAGCGATATAGATAATTTACCGGTTGAGCTTGCTGGCATGGCAGCTCTTAGAATAGAATCTTTCTGGAAAGATTACATAGAGTGGTTATCTACCCTTGAGTGTTCTCCTCCAGGTAACCAAGATGCGCCTTTAGAAGAATTTACTGTAATATTTGTTCCTCAGATAGATTCGTCTTTAGCTGTTGGCCAGTGGCAAAATAACTTTACTTCGTATACATATAGTTTAATGCGCGATAACTCAGAGCACGCGCAAGCATTGAAATTATTCCGCTATTTTAATTACTATCACGAAACAATTTCTCACTTAAAAGGACAGCGCGAAGAAGAGCCGGCTCTAAGCCATAGCCTGCGTTATCTCTTGCGCAACCCTAAAATCCTTGATGCCTGCATAGAGGTACTTTCCAAGAAAATCTGCGGTTTTGAAAATGATGAGTTCTTAGGATTGCTTATTACTGCCCGCGCGCGCCTTGCGTTGATGCGCATAGAAGAAATTCCCTCCAGCTTAACCAGCCAGTTTGAGTTAGTAGCTGATCATGAGCTGCCGCAAAGGGTTATTTCTTTCGCGGCGCTACACGCTCCTGATGTAAGCCGAAGCACAGTAGTTTCTTTTCAGGAAGAAATGGCTTTTCCTCAAGAGCTGCTGGCAAAGGTAAGAGAAAAGATGGTTTCTTTAGAATATCCGGATGAGAAAATAAATGACCTTATAAGCAGGCTTTCCCAGTCAAATTGCGCTGGCGGTTTGGGGGCTCTTATGCCGGACTTAGGCCGTGGCTGGCAGGATAATGGCATTGATACAGTTATGTATATGCCGATTTACCGCAGTTGGATCCATAATGCTGACGGAGTATCCTGGAAGCTGGATGATCAGCTTATTCAAATCTTAACCTCTTGCCTTGAAAAAGAAGATTTTATTTGTGAGTCTGATCTTTCAGTATGGGATAAGAAAGCGGGCAATGTTCAGACGCAAGCCTATTCTTATACTCTTCCCAATGGAATGCGTGTATTTTATCTTCTGGATGGCGGTTTTAATTATAACGATACAAGCGATAAGGCGTATGTATTTAGCGGACTATATCCTGATGATTTCAATCAACAGGGGATGCAGATGCACCTTCAGCGCCAGGTTGCTTTAAGGCATCTAAGGGACTTGAAAGAAAAAGCAAAGGTAAATGAGCAGTTAATTATTATCGGGAATGAAATGTATACCGCGGTAATGATTCCGCAGGCCTGTGATGATGAATTTGGAGATGATCCGGCATTTAAGAATGCCCTTGTTATCCATATAAACCATACTGTAGTCCCGGCAGGGATGAAGACGTTCCCGATTGATTTCTTCCAGAAGTGGCGGATCAAAGAAAAATACCGTAGTATCTGCGCGCAGGGGGATCGTATTCAGCTTGCCTATTTGGCGGCTGAATGTTCGGATATGATCTTAGGGGTTTCCAAGAAAGTAACTCGTATCTTAAGAAATGAAATCTTTACGCACCCAGAGCACTCTTGTAAGGTTATGCCCAAGGAAGAAGAAATGGATTCCATCCATATCACTAACGGCGTGCATCCGGATGTTTGGCAGTCAAAAGAATTAAGAGCGCTTATTAAGTCATATAAAGAGTTTTTTGAGCTTGCGCAAGATGATGATGAAGGCTTGCGCCATAAATTTGAAGAGAATCATTGCTATAAAGAGGCGTTTCTTGATGAGCTTGAGTCGATATTAGCCAAGCAGCGCCAAAACTTGTCAGGTTGGCTGGCATCATATGATATACAAGTTTGGGATGGGCCGATTGCCGCGGCGCTTCGGCGTATGGTAGGTTATAAATGCGCGGATAGGGTTATTTCTGCTTTGGCAGGCGATGATAATCGCCAGAAAAGGTTTATTAAGTCAAGGATAGTTTCTTTGGTTGGCGGGCGTAAATTTGAATCTATTTTTGCTGATAAGGTCAGAGATCTTATAAGCAGATTGTGTAATAGTAACCCCAGATTAAATGGAAGATTAGGCGAGATACCCAAATATGATTATTCAGTGGCAAAGTTGATTCTGCGCGGCTTGTCAGCTTTTATTATGTTTTCTGTAAATAAGATGGAAGCATCCGCCACAGGCTTTATGAAGGCAATGATGGCCTGCGGCGCGGCCTTAATCGGAGTTAGGGACGGAGCAGTGCCGGAAATAATTGAGGAATTTGATGAAGCAAAAGGAACAGGTAATGGTTTTATCGTTGAGTTTGACCAATATGGCATGCCTGACGAGGAGAATCTGCTTGCGGCAATTGAGAAGTTCGGGCGGGTTTGGAAAAATAATGACCTGCGCCGGAAATTGATCTTTAATTCTCTGTTTACCGCTCTTATCAAATGTAACATTGTTACCGGGCAGTGCCGCGGGCAGGCGGTTTTAAGCCAGAGGATTTTGATAAAAAAGATGGTTTCCAGATTTGTTGAAAGAATAAGCGCCACCGAAGCCGTTGGTATCCTTTCCACAGGCAGAAATAGTGTGCAGCCCTTCAGTTTTAACCTTAATAATAGTTTTAATCAGGCCCAGGCCCCCTGTATTGGGACGCAGGGTTTTTATGATGCTATTTCCGGACTAATTTCCCAAGGCAAGAAACCGCAGCATAAATTCAGCGACTACTATAAATATTTCCACGGCCTGCTTAGTGATTTAAGCGCTTCGGAAGAGGTTTTGTTTTGGTTAAAAGATTTTTCAATCAAGAGAGGATTAAAAGCCGGGATGCCTTTAGAAGAAAAATATAAGCTTCTTCTTGAATTTGCCCGAGAGTTTAACCAAGCCCTGCATGATAGAATTACAGTTATTCAAGAAAACATAAATATGAAAGAAGTTGATGCGATTAATAATATTCAAGAAGACAGTATTTATGTATTACGGATTCCTCCCCAGAAAGATATGGGGGATATTAAAGCTTTTGTTAAGCAAGAATTCGTAAGTTTCATGCAGAAAAATTCACAGGTGGCTTTATGTGTGGGCGAGTCTTTTTGCGAGCTTATTAGTAACATTATGCAGCATGGACAAGGCGGAGAGGTTAAAGTTATTTTGAAGAAAGACGCGCAACAGCCTACGCAGTCGTTTATTGTAGTCGGTCAGGATAATGGCCCGGGTATAGCTAATTTAACAGAAGTATTATTAAATAGTAATATGATTCATAGCGGTGCAATGCAGTCCAAACGCGGCAACGGTATGCATCAAATATTTGCGTCTGTTTCTCGGGCAATAGCAAAAACTGGCGGCGCTTGGTGGCTTTTAAAGCGTGGCGATTCAGGAGAACCTTATTTGCTTAAAGTTAAAGAGGCCGCCACAACCGGTACAAAAATAACCCTCGTTTGGGACAACATTCCTATTGAACCTAAAGGCGCGGTTAAGATGGTGCCTGTTACAGATGAATCTGCTATGCCCATAGAGGGACTCTTTTGTATTTTCCTCGCTATCGGCATCATCGGACTCTGGTTGCTCTTGGGCCGGGACACGGAAGCGGCAATGGCGGGATTTTCCTTTTTTGCATTCGGGAAGCCCAAAAAACAAACCTATCCGCAGAAGCCGGCACAACCGGCTCAAGTGGAAATAAGGGTTGAGGACACCGCCCAGATTACCCGGCTTAAGCGGCAAATCACGAATAAAATTCCGCAGTGTTTAGATTTTATGAAAACAAAGCGCGATGTATTCTACGCTGGTAAATACTATGATAGATACCTCTTGCTTGAAAAAATGATTAAAGAGCTTGAGCAGCTTATGACGCAAGAGTTTAAGAAAGATAAAGGAAAAGAATTATTCCATAAATGGCGGCAGGAACATAATAATAATTTAAGTCTGCTAGAAGAAGAATATGATAAGCTTTTGGCGCAAGATAAAGAGAAGTATAAACATGAGCCTGAAAATGGCATAGCAACATCTGGCTTAACAACAAGCCAGCCGGCCCAGATAGAGGAGGCAGCAATCTCGATAGCTACCGCGCAAACACAAAAACCCGAAGAAATTAAGCCACAGGCTGTTGATCCGGCTGTTACTGCGGCATCAAATGAGATGGAAGTGATTGCTGTGGATTTAAACGCCAGCGTAACCAAGAAGCCGGAGGTTTTGTATGCGCCGCTTATTCAGGAGCTGGTTGCTTCATTAGCAAAGTTGGCTCAAGAGTCTAAAGTTTTTCAGGCTTCATTTACCAACAACATGGCAGATTTTGAGATAAGTAAATTTTTGCTTAAAGTTGCCCCATTTATGATTGCCTACAAGGAATTTTTAGTTAAGGCCAGAGAATTAGAGAAAAATCCGGATATCGCGCAGGAAGCACAAAGAATGCTTGGTCAAGTCAAGCCGTATGAGCAATTAATGGCAGGTTTTAAGAAGTTGATGTGGCCGCAAACTGTTAAATTTGTCTCTGAAAATAAGGGCGACAAGCAGAAAATTGCTGCGTATATCCCGCTAATAAATGCATTAAAAGTAATATTTCCCAATCATCCCAAGCCGCAAGATAAACCAAACCAAGATCGGGGCAGCGACTGGGGGTTAGATGTAAATGATTATAATATTTTGATGCAGGCGATACATGAACAAGGGAAATATCTTTCCTTTATTCTTGAAGAGGGTAAATGGAGATTATCTAAATTAGTTGAACACAACGGAATAACAAGCGCTTCTTCTTTAGCGCAAGATGGATTATCAAAGCTAATAGGCCTCTTAAATGATTTAAATGAGTTTATTAATAGCCTGGAGGCTAGGCCATTTAACTTGGCTAAAGAATTGCGTGTTGTTATAGGGTTGCCTTTTGGAATGATTGATGAACAGGACGGCAGATTTGTTGTCAATGATAAAAAGACGCGCGCAACGCATTGCGAAGGCGTGCCGTATATTACGTTTACATATATTAAGCAAGCCATAAAATCTAAAATGCCGCATCTTGTATTGGTGCCTTGGGTCCATGAGTTAGGGGCGATAAGCTCTATTAATGAGCATTTATCTGCGTTAGATCAGCATAAAAAAGGATTAGAAAATGAAACTTGTCTTTTAGGCGTATTGTTTGAGCAAGAAAAGATTACAAAAGATATTTATGATGCGCAGGCTAATCGTATAAAAGAAGAATATAGTAAAATGCCACAGTATGTAATAGAGAAAATCCAGCCTGTTGGTTCCGATATGGTTATTACAATAATAAATAGCAGTGCCGAGAGGACGATGTTTTATTTGCCGCGGGAAATGTTTAGCGTTTTATTGCAAATAACCCATCAGGAGTCTCAAGGAGAATATCGTCCGCGTAAACCGAAACCGGCTGTATTCAGCAAGAAAGATGAAGATTTGCCGGTAACAATAAGGAAAGTAGATATAAGTAGCACCAAGCTTAGTTTTGGATCAGGTTTAGTCACAGGTGGAAGTCAGGAGAAAGAAGAACACTGTATCACAATATTAGGAAAGTACGGCCTAAACGATTTTTCTGCTTTTGTTACTACGGTGAAGCCTATATGGAACGTGCTTTTACCAGGGACCAAAGATTCCCCATTTTTTGAGAAATTGGCCCAAGAACTTGGCAAGCCGGAAAATAGTAGGCATATTTCTGTTGTTGCGCGTGAGATAACGGAGCATTGGCAAGAATGGAAATTAGCATTCGCAGATCCTGCCAACAAGGAAATCTTTTCTCTGCCTTGTTTTAACGTGTTGAGGGCGCGTTTGGAATTTGAAAATAGCCACACAAGCCAAGACCGGGGCAGTGATCTGGGATTTGGGAATGGGGAATATAAAATCTTCATGGAAATGCTTAAGGCCAAAGGAACATTTATCTTATTCTCGACAGTTAAAACCGATAACGGCATTGATTGGAAAAAAGAAGTTTATGCTAATGGCAAGCTTAATCCAGAATACCTTAAGGATCATGCTAAAACTATTGAAGCCTTATTAGAGGAATACAAGAAGGCTAGAGAATTTATTAACACGCGTGTCGACAAACCGTTTGAATTATGCGCCAAGGTTATTATTGTTGTTGAACTGCCTGGTGTAATGGAGAAAGGAAAATATTTTAACGTCGGTGGTAAAACTACCCGCGCAACCAACAACGGCAATGGCGTGCCTATTTTACCATTCTCGGTTATGGCAAAAGCCCATCAAGGCCATAAAGCGCCGCTTTTTACTTCTTTGGTGCATGAGGGCGGGATTAAGAATGACATTGATAAGGGCATAAAAGATCCCCTGTTACAGCATGAAAATGGGCTGAATAGGGATGAATGGATATTAAATGTAATGGGCGCTACTGAAGGCAAGATTTCTCCTGAAGATCTGCTTCATGAGGGCAATCGCATAAAAATACAGAGAGATCTTGTTGAGAAAAATCGCGCAGAAGCGCAGAGAAGAATTCTTGAGCAGGAACGCATGGTTGAGCAAAGTAAAGAGCTGCCGGACGGGCCGATTGATGATAATGCCTTAGTAAAATTTTTGATGCAAAAAGATGATCTGGATGCAGCAGCTGAAGTAATAAAGCAAAAGCCAGTAATAGTAGAAGAGCAAAAGCCCGCAGTAGCAGTAGTAGAAGAGCCAAAGCCTTTAGTAGAGCAGCTGAAGCCTGTTATAGAAACTGCAGAAGTGAAAGAGTCTGTGGTTGAAACGCCGAAAATAGAAGAGCCGAAAATAGAAGCGCTTAAGGCAGAAGAGCCTGTGCAGGCTGAAGCGGAGTATGATTTGTCTTGTAGTATAAATAAGGATGGAGTGAAAACTGGGGCTTCAGGTAAAGATACGCGTATGATTGAAATTAGCGGTAAATACCAAGGCAATGATTTTTCCGTAAGATTAATAAATAATAGCGGTAATTGGAATAATATTTTATCCGGAAGCAATTTTAAAATAAATCCTGTATTCGTTGAAGATTTAATTTCTGCTTTAAAGCATCCCGGCAATCGGGAGGATTTAATTAAGATTTATTCTGAAATTTGCAACAATGCTAACAAGTGGAAATGTTTTGTTAGCGCTTGCCAGAAAACAGGCCTTGCCCAATTGCAGGAATTCGCCAAGGAAAAGAATCTGCAAGTCTTGCCTGTTGAGAAGATAAATTCGGCAACACCAACCAACCATTCTCCTGTGCCTGTGATAAAGAAGAAAGCAGTAGTTAGCAACGGGCCAAGAATAGATGACGCCTGGGTGGTAACTTTTGAGAATACCAATTGCGATGGAAAGCAAACTGTGATTGACGGCAGGTACGGCCCGAATACATTCAGGGTGATAATAAATGGTAATGATCGTGAATGCCGTCCGAATTTCGGGCAGGGTTTCTGGAAGAAGTTTGATGAAAAGTATGGAAAACACAATGGTTCTGCCAAAAGCGCGCCGCTTGATCTGGAGGCCACCCCAGAGGATTTAAAAACCGCCAAAGATTATGTAATGAAGATATTGCTTAACGCGAACATGCGTAAGCAATTTACGATTAGTGTCGATCCGGGTGATATGAATTATGTGTTTATGGTTGATCAGATCAGGAATGCCACAGGTGCTTTATCCAAATTAGGGCCGTTTAATGCATATGAGAAGCAGGTTAATAATTTGAACAGAGCCGCAGATATTTTGGACAAAGGGGAAGTTACTTTAGAAAAAAGAATTGGGGATGGCCAAGCCAAGAACATAACCTTTAAGTTGCGTATATTCTTGATAGAAACAAAAAACAAGGGTTTCCCTCGGGCCAAAGATTCAAAGGCGCTAACGCTTCTTCCCGCAGTAAGCTTTTTCCGTAGTAACTTAAGTGGAGAAGACGCGGAATTCGCGGTGGCAATAGATAGTGCCTATATTAAGGGTTCTGACGTAGCGGTTATGACACAGTTTGTTGTTCATGAAATCTTGCAGAGTACGGGTATTTCCAGAAACGAACAAAGACTAAGTCAGATCTATGAGCCGCTTTTAAATGATAAAACCCCATCTTTAGACAGGTTCGGTAAAATTATTGAAATAAGCTCTGCCAATAAAAAGATTGTGCAGGTTCAGAAGGATGCAAAGAATACAAGGTATATAGAATTAGTTTCTCAAGACCCGCGCTATAAGAAGATTGCGGAAGAAGAGATTAGGCTTGCGCCTTTGAAGGGCTGCTTGATTTTGCCGCTTTTCTTTATGCTTTTTGCTATCTCCGCCTTAGCTGCTATAGCCGCGGGAGTTTATTATTTTATGCATCAGCCCGCAGTCATTGCGCAGGCACAACAGCAGATGAATACAGCCGGAATAAACGGCTGGTGTTTTGCGGCTATGTTTTTATATAGTAATTCCCCTCTTATCAATGAACAAATTATCTCTCAAATAAAAGGAGAGGCAGCGCCTTTTGACACAAATTGTCTTTATGAGAAATATACTCCCCTGGCAGAAGAGCTTATCAAGGCCTTAGATTTAAGGCAGGCGACCCGAATATTTACCAAATCCGATAAGAAATTAGTCCGCGCTTTTAATATCCAAGCCGCGAATAAAAATTTAGGCGAACGTTATATCCGGGTAATAGATACAGGCATTGTGGAAAACGGGCAAAGGCTTTACGACGCGGTCAGCCCGAGTATTTTTTCTTTTGGCGTAATCAGAATGACCGATGTCCCAGATCCCCAAAACGCCTGGGTGGGGGCAACGCAAAAGGCAGGGATGCGCGATACCTTCTTGCGCCCGAACGCGGCAGTTAAATGGTTTGCTAACTCAGCAGAGTTGCAATTGGCGCTGGGGAGCCTTATCTTCATCACTATAATCTTTAGTTACGCCGCTCAGGCGGCATACGCTGGACAGCAAATAGCAGGGCTCAAAGACGTTTTGGTTGGTAATCCCGCAAACATATTCCAGGAAATTTTTCAACAGTTAACCGCAGAACGCGTAGCAGCTTTAGAAAAAATTGTTGCCGGATTTTATATTGTATTAAAGGTTGGGATATTTGTTGCCATAGGAGGTTTTGTTTGTTATCTGTTGAAACTTACCCGTCCGGATGAAATGTATGAACAGTTTACCCGTGGGCGCATGGAACGCTGGCTGATCAACCATACTAGAGAAAACTATGAACGCCGTAAGAAAAAAGAGAGCGCAATTACTCAGCTTGCCGCAGGGGGCGCCATTCTTGAAGCCGAATCGATAAAACAATTCCTTTCTGAAGTGCAAATTGATAAAGCAAGGCTGGACAAGATAAGGCAAAGTTTGGAACGGGTCTATCGTTTTAGCAAATTCTTCCGGATTTGTTTTTTTGTCTTTCCGGTGTACAACTCTACTTACGCGCGCTGGGACGCGGATGATTACATCGCGAAGACATTAAAAATGCTTTCAGGCGTGGTTACCCCTGAAGCCATGAACGCGGGTTTAAGAATGGGCACGCATATTGACCAGCAGGGGGTTGATCATCAGCCGGTAGATGTCCAAGCCTATTTTTCCGATGATACAAACAAAACTCAGTGGCTTAAGTCTTTAAAATGTTTGAGCCATCGGAAATCTTTCCGCGCCCAGGCAAGAAATATTATGGCAGTAATCTCTGCTAAAGAAACTACTGTAGTTCAGGCGCCTGATTTCTCTATGAAGGTTCAAAATGGCCCTGAAGAAAATCCGGTTGCTTCTCCGGGTAAAATATTAGACCCGGTTGTTATGGATGCGCAAGATAAAAATATATTAATTAAGTTAAATGCTTTTTGCAAGATTCTAGAGTATTTTAATGTTCGATCCTATGAAGAGCTTATGTTAAAGGGCTTTAACAAGGAAGAAGTATTCTTAATTGTCCGTTTATATTTGACAGCTTATATCGCGCTTAAATCTTCTAAAGTAAATCCTCTGAGGATTTATGCCTGGGATCTTCAGGAGAGTGCCAGCTGTGATTGGAAAAAAAGAGAAAGCGGATTTCGCGCTAAAGAAATAGAAGATAAGCTGCTTTCGCTATTAAAGGTAATTGCTTTGCAAAATTCAGATTTTACGCAGTGGATAGAGACATTGGACTACCTTGAAAAAGGAAACGGTAAAATAGTAGAATTATTCGGCATGTTAATTCCGCGCTTTGGAAAAGATCGGGTGGAATTAGACGATATTCTGCCTTTTGTTATTTTCGCGGGCAGTTTAGCGTTTGCGCTGTATTCTTATTTTATGGCACATCCGCCGGAAATAGTTACTTGCGGATTTTCTGGTGGAAATGTTTTTCTGGCTATAACTGTTTTTTGCAACTCAATTGTTAAAGACTTTAGAAAAGTCGTTAAGAAGATTTTTGTGGATAAATTGAAACAAAAGCTGCAAGAGGAGTTTAGCGCAATAAAAATATCCCTGCATAAAAAGTTTAGCGCTTGGCGAGTTTCTCTTCCTATTTATTCTCATCGTAAACTGACAGCTGCTGAACGCTGTATAGCGCTAATGATTTTTAATTCGCTTTCCCAAGCAGCCAGTAAGCTTAAAATTGAGCTGGAGAGAATGGAAATCAGTTCTGAAAATATGAAGGAACGCGATACGCTTAGAATAGAGGCCCGGCCTTATCTGGATATGAAAGGTAACAAGCGCTTGAACGCGGTAATTAAAATGAATCCCGGTTTCTTGCGTATTTTAACTAAGTTTTATCCTGCCTGCCCGGGCCTTGCCCGCCAGATTATTTTTAACCTTTGCCCTGACCATGAAATAAGGAGTTTTCATAATCAGCCATTTATAAAGAATGATATTGCTTGTTTCAATAATATGGACTCCCGGTTTAAGCTGGATTTATACGGGTTAGCCGAATCTCCCCGGTTAAATTATGCCGGCTTGACTGCGAAGGGAGTTTCTCTTACCGATTGCGATGGCGCAGGCATTCCTTTATGGGTAGAAGCGCTGGCTTGGCGCTCAAGCGGTAAAAATGAAGCCATGGTTGATAATAATATCGCGTTATGGATACTATATAAGTATGTGTTGGCAGGCAAGATTAAAGATGCGGCGTTATTAAAGAAAAAAGCTGAAGAATATTTATTCAATACGCCGGCATTTTTCTGGGTAGATAAAGAGCGTTGCGCAGAGATACAAGATCTTGTTTCCATTCATTATCAATACCTGCAAGAAATGCAGAAGCCGCGCCTGTTTGTTTCTGTGGTGAGATTCTGGTTTAATTTAAAATCGCGGTTTGCTTGCCTCAAATACCCTATTATTTACCGTCCGTCGGCGTTTAGGGCTAAAGAAGAAAAATCTTTAAGCCAAGGCATGTGCCCGGATCAAGATAGCCGTCCGGTTTATTGCGCTCTTCAAGGACAGGTTGTACTTAATTGCTGCGCGCAAAGTTATGCCCGGGCTGAAGGTGAAGACTTAATAGCATTTCTTAACCGTTTTGTAATCCGGGTAACTAAATTTGCTGATTGGAATGAAGAAGTAGTATCAAAAATAGATTATAAAATATTGAGCCTGTATTATTTGCTTGGGTTTATTGAAGAAGAGCATCACCAAAGCGCAAGGGAATTTGAATTTTGGGCGCGGCATGATGAAGAAACAGACATTGATTGTGAGTATATTCTTTGCTGTAGGGATAACGATGTCGCAATTTCAATAGAAAGGGCTTATCGCATCCCGGGCGCGCCGCAGATTTTTTATCACGCAGAAATGCAGGATAAAGAAACAACGCGCAACATGCTTCAGGAATATGGATGGCGCAAGGCCACAAGTAGCGACATACCGCTTGGGTATTGGGTGGGCGCGCGGCTTAACAGTGGTAATGAAGGCGGCCTGCTGCTGGCATTTGTTATTTTATGCGCTGCTTATTTAGGCATAGGTATAACTCCTGTTCCTATCGCATTAATTACAGCGATACATATAGGCATATTATTAATAATCCTATATTATCTTTACTATTTTAATCCATTCAGGTTAGCTTTTGTTGGTGTCTGTCAGCAGGCTGTGCAGGTTAATAATGTTAGCCTGGATTTTTTGGTGAAGCCCATACTCAAGCATAAGAGAGCGGTAAAAAAAATAAAAAAACACAATTTGTTCTTTAGAATAAAGAATGAGAAGAGAAAAGTTCCCCCTAACGGACAACCTGGCTTGGTGTCCAAGAAAGAAATAAGTGATGCGACAAGTAATCCAGACCCCTTAATCCGCTTGAATAATCTGTTAAGGCTGGAACGCAGATATAAAAAACTGCCCAAGGATTTATGCCATATCTATGTTTTGCAACAGATAGCTCATGCATATTTAGTTATAGGGGATATGATGAAGGCGGAAAATCATGCGGATAAAGCTATAAATGAAGTTCTTGGGCTGTATCCCGCAGGCTATATCCTGACACGTGAAGAAGCATCAATAGCTTTGGATGTTACGATGCAGCAGCTGTCTTTTGTGTGGTCCAGAATTTTTGATAAACGCTTTGCTTTGGGGCAGTTAGAAGAAGCTTTAAAGGCGGCAGAAGTAATAATCAAGGCAGGTTCAACAGGCCATCCCGGCTATATCTACAAAACTAAAGTTTTAATGGCGCAGGCGCTAAAACTGTATATTTTGGAAGGCGAAGAAAAAGCTGTCTATTTTGTCAAAGATAAGCTGCGGGAGTTAGAAACTGCAAAAGATGGATACCCCGATTATTTCCGGGGGTGGCTGGAATGTTTTATCCGTCTAAGCGGGCGCAGTATCCCTTATCATAAAAAGTGTTCTTCTGCTGCTTTAGCGCATATTCTTGCGCGCCATATTTTGAACGAACCTCGCGATGGCATTTTATCCAGAGGCTACACCACATTTTTCCCGCAAGATTTTAGCAGGCAAGAAGTGCTTGTTTTATTAAGCGAGGCATTACGCAGCCTTTCCCGTTTTGGTTCTATACGCGACCTGCCTGATGGCAGCAAATTGGATTGGTGGGCGAAGAATGTGTTTGTTAGTTATGTTTGGTCTGAAAAAGGAAAAGATTGGATACGCATGGAGATGGTTACGGATGAAAAAGGTAATATTACAAGCGCTTATCCTGTTTTTGGCCCCGGGGTAGTTGTCCGTAAAGGGCAAAATATTTTATCCATAGAACAATGCCATCTGTTTGAAGCCGGCCCGTTTATTTGGAACGAGAATGACCGCCAGCCGATAGATGTGCGCGTAGGTAGCAAGGAAAAAGGCTTTATTGCCATGTTGGGTAATCCATTGTTAAGGAATATTAACCTGATACAGCGCGAACAGCTTATATGGCTTACGCTTAACAAGGGCCAGCCCTGCGGCGAGGATGAAGAATGCCGGTATTACTGTTATCCGGTTCCTTTTCAGGATTGGCGCGACAAGCTTCAGATTAACAAGGTTTATATTAAGGTAGAGAAGAAGACGTTTAATGCCGTAGAGGTCTTAGCAAATAAAGGGGATGCCTGCCTGCCGGGCAGGCTGGGTTCTATTTTACCGGGAATTATCGGCGCGGTGCTTGTTTTGGCGCAAGTCTTATCCGCGCTATTTACTGATTCACCGCCACGGCAGGATATGGTTACCTGCAGATTCAGCTGTCAGCTGTCAGCTGTCAGCTATCAGCAAATTGTTATGTATTCTATCATTGCCGGGATTATTTATTTGCTCAAAAAATACTCGCCTAAATTCGCCCCTGCCTTGGCGTTGGCAGGGCAAGAATGGGGACAGTTCCAACAGAATTCTTTGTCCATCAATAAGATAGAAGGAAACGGTCCTGAGAATAAAGGCGGCCTGTGCCCGGATGAGGGGATTGTCTATAAGAAAAAATTCCGTTTAGATAAATTGCGCTCTCACTTGCGGCCTGCCTCATTTCATGTCCCCTATTGGCAAAGCCCGCTTTTTGAATTTTTTAATTTGCAGGACAATCATCATTATTTAGTGGCGCTTAACGGCGTAGAAGGCGTGTTTATACCGGCACTTGATTCTCACGGTCAACTCTTATTCATTCATATTGTTGATGGCGAAGTAAAGAATGATTATTTTCTTTTTCGTTTTGACACTGACTCAACGCATCTTTTAGTTGACGCGCAGCTTAAAAAATTAGGGCTATCTTCAGAGCATCTGCTGTATTTTGTTTCTTGCCAAGATGATCCTATCCCTGTGCGTATTCCTATGCTGGAAAAGGCATTTAGCAATCTTAATCCCGGCAACCTTATCGGTTTTCTCAAATCAGGAGTAGGGGCTGGCCGGGTTATCAATTTTATGAATAGGGCCATACATAAAAAAGAGCCGGATATCTGGTTTCTTGATCCCATATTAAGAGATGAACAGTTAATTAAAGCTGTAGCCGTGCCTTTTTACGCGCCTAAAGTCGCGCATCAGTGTTTTGAATTTGACCGCCATAAACCGCGGGCTTATGTAATTGATATTTTAGCTTTCTCTAACGCAGAGAAAACTATGCTTGCCGCGGAATTCGGGGAACACAGTATTTCAGCTGTCGCGAATAAAAGCATTAACGCTATGCGCGCGCTGGTTAATTATCCTGAAAAATTCGGCTGGAACAGCGGTATGCCAGAGCATTTGATAATTTATGCCGATCAGATTAAGCCCAGATCAACACAATATATAGATAAAGCCTATGAAATAATCCGTTGCATTGAAAAATCGCATTTAAAAAGAGGTGGGGAACTTAAGCAGCTGCCGCGACGGATAACAATTATTATAGATAAAGGGCCCAAACATTTAGTTACTAAAAAGAGTCAGCCGGTTAGTTTAGTTTTTCTGCGTGAAGGCAACAACGGTTATATGCTTAAAGAAGGCGGGGTGAAATTACTTAATAATAAGGTGCCCTTGGACCAAGTCCTTAGAAATGCCCGTGACATTGTCCAGCACATAGAAAAGAAACGTGCGGCATTACAGGCATCTGGCGGAAGATGGCCTTGGATGTCGTGGCTGTACGGCGACAGCACTGTCTGGGGCCCGGTAGCAGTAGAATCAATACCTATTGTCATTGCCTGGGTTATCGGCAAGTTGCTGGCCGCCACAGGGTTAATTTCAAGTTTTTCTTTTGCTTCTTACAACGGTTTTTATGTTTTTATTGTTGCGCAAATTCTCTGGCATATCGGGCATATGTTTGGCAACGAGAATATTTACTGGAAACATTCATTTTCCAAAGCTTTCTCTATAGAGAAGAATTTTATTTCTCTTTTTACTTTTATATTCTCGGATATATTATTTTTCCTTAAAATTCACAATTTTATATTATGGTATTTGGCCATTATTTTGCCGCACGCGGCAATTAACGGCTTTTTGCGCTATTTGGCTTATAACGGGTATGCTTCATTTAAAAAGACAAAGAATTGCCGCAGTAAAGATGAAATTGAAGCTGTGTCCGCGCTGGCTGATCTGCTTGCGGTAAATAATGAGGGCATTTCTCGCCAAGAATTGGTTAGCGATTTATTAAAGGCAATAGAAACTACTAATATGGATTATCGTCGGCGCATGGGCGTTGCTTTGACCGTTGTCCTTAAGCCGGATGCCTTTGTGCGGTATTTGCCGCTGGATTGGAAGCCGCATGATACATCTTGGCGTTTGGCATTTACTTATGAATCAAATAAGCGCACTTCTTCAGGGGTTTTTAAAGGATTATTAGCGTATCATATTAATTTTGCTAATCCGCAGTTAACTATTTCTCAGGGATCAGTGGATATTTATTTTGGCAAAAGCCAAAATGAAGAAAGCCAGATTTTAAGTTTTGTGCCTTTAATGTCAGAAAGCATTGATAATTCCCGAAACGGGGTCAGCCCTTGGCGCGGGGCATATTGCCGGCTGAGCATGAAGAAGTATTCAAAGCGCAGGCAGGTGTTAGAGGCATGGGGGGCGTCTTTAGTTACTGCCGGGATTCTCGGGTTTTGCTATGTGGTAACTCCGGGCGTGCGCATAAGCCGTCAGGATATGGAGGTTGTTAACAAATACGCCTTGCATACCGCAAAAGCTATTAAGCGGCCGTTAGAGCTTCCGCCGTGCGCGGGGATTAACCCGGATTTCGGCGAGCATAGGGTTGAGGGAATTGCTCCTTTTGCCGCGTTTTGGGCATTAATCCACGACGATTATATCAGAAAAAAATACCTGGGCCATGTGGCTGAAAAAGGCAATATGCGTTTGGCGATTTTTGGTTACAATAACGAATATGCCTCGGCGCTTTGGCGGGCGATGCAAGATTACGCGATAATGCCGCGTGAAATTGGCGAAAACGCAACCCGGTTGGATATTACAGGGATTGTCGGCAGGGACAGCACAAAAGATATGTCGCATCAGGGTGAAATGTATGTTCAGGACGGCGCTTTGCCTAACGGCCTGTTTTATGCTTTAGACGATAGTATCAGGCGTTGCCATAGCTATGCGCCAATGGCGGAAGTCAAAAGAGAAATACTCAAGGAGTATCCGCAGTTAATTTATTGCGCCTCATCAGAAAATGATAAATCTGCTCTATCCGGAGCTGATGTGTTGTTTTTAACCGGATCCCCGCATAGTTTTAACCTTGATTACGCTCAAAAGTTTAAAGGAAAAATTGTTGTTGAGGCAGCGCATAATGTGGCGACACCCAAGGCCAAAAGATGCCTTATTAAAAAGGCAGGGGTATTTTTTGTTCCTTCTTCAACCGCGCAAATCGGTTTAAGTTATTTAGGCCGCGTAGAACTGCAAAGTTTATTTTTAGAGGGCCGCTACCGTTATACTTCATATGAGCATATCTCAAGCGGGATTACCGGCCGCGTTTACGCCAATATCGTTTCCCTTCTTAAAGAGCATAAAGAGCTTATAGATTCCGGAAAGATAAGCAGTTTTGCGGGGCTTGTTTTCAAAACCAATAAAGATTTTGAGCGGAAAATGGAAGGCTTGATAGAGCAGATTGATTTTCTTTTTTGTTCCTTAACTGGTGGAAGAGCAAAATGTTTGGATGCTACCTGCCTTAAGGAAATACAAGCAAAACTGAAGTTTGACCAAGCCAAAAAGTATGACCAGATTCTTTCCGGCCTTATAGACAATATGCAGCGCCGAAAAATGCGGTATTTACCGGCGCTTCGCTTTGCGGTATTTAATTGGGTTTACGCTTATGAGATTTCAGAGAAAATAATGGAAGAATGCAAGCAAGAAATGTTTAAGGGGATACGGGATCCGGCAGAGGAAGCGCGCTACCGCGTTGAACGTATGGCAGCAATATATAATTTAGGCCAGGCAGGGCATCCGGAGGAGAAGAAAGAAAAAATTATTAGAATGTTAGGGCTGGCAGCTAATGATGACCCATATTTCGGGGCACGGGCAGAGGCAATCAAGGGTTTAGGCCGTATTAGGCACTCCGCGGCAGAGCCTTTTCTTAAAAAGAAACTTATGGACTGCAGGGATACCAATATTTATGTTCGCTTTTGGCTTAATTGGGCGTTGGCTGCTTACGATATAGACTGGTCCAAAGAATTAAGTGATATAAACGTAAAATTAAAGAGCGCGGAAAGCGCGGCGGCAGAATACAAAAAAGAATATCCCAATTACCGCGATGTAATTTATGACCCCTCGGGCCAAGTGCAGCAGGTTTTTGCGCGGCTTGCGGAGTTACAATTTAGTAAAGCGCTTATCTTAGGGGTTTCGGGCAATACGCAAGAGGCAATGCAGTTAAAGCGGCAGGCAGTTAGTAATTACGAGGATTCTTTATTTGAAGGCGGGTATTTTTCTTTAATTAATCTTCAGTTTATCGCGGAAATTTATTTTGAGCTTGAGGATATGGTAGCTGCGCGCAGAGCGCTTTACCGGTTCATTTCTTTGTCGCAGGCGCGCAGGGTTTTTGAAGGCAGGCGCTGGAAAGATAAACTCGGCCAAGGTGCGCCGCATCCGTATAGTATTGAGGATATTTTATCTTTTGTTCAGAGCCAGCTGGTGCATATTATAATGAAGATGCTGCGCGTAGACGGCGTAAAGGGGGATGCCGCGTCTAACCTTGGGTTTATTCTTACCGACTATATAAATTCGCATCGTGCTGATTTTCAAAGAATGACAGCAGAGGAGATCTTAGCTCATTTTAACAATTCTTACCACTGCCGGATTTTAATGCAAAATACGGTATTTGAAAAACTAAAGCCGTATTATTTACTTTTAATTCTTGCCGCATCCGGAGTGCATTTTTCCAATGACCGCATTGATGATCTGTTACTGAAAGTGGTGTCTGAGCACAAAAAACCTTATCTTAGAGGGTTAAACAAGATAAAAAGGCGATATCTGGAAGATCTTTTGCATAAGGTTGGGATTAATCCTGAGAAGCGTTTCTTCTGGCACGGCGGGTTTGTGCGGTTTGCTTGGGGCAATAATCCAGAAATTAGCGCTATTATTGCGCACTCTGATGCGTTATCTAGGCTGGAAGCCCCGCATACTTTTCCTGGAACCTTGCCGGTTGAGCCGCTGCCTGCTTCCGACAATATTAAGGTAGGGGTGAATACAAGCGGGAAAAACGCAACTTTTCTTTGGAATAAAGAAAAAGTATTGCAAGGCGTATTTCCGTATAAGAAAAGACAGGTTGTTAATCGCGTGGAATATTTTCTTGCCAAATATAGAAGTTACCTTGCTGCTTTTGAGCATAGCCCGTCAGTAGAAAATTTTAGTTTTGAATTCTTAAGCCGGACAATCTGTTCAAGATTTCTAACTGAAAACCGCACCTATTTAGGCGAAGTTGTCGGAAATGTAATTCAGGTTGCTTGGGCTGCTACCGCTGTGCCGGAAGAAGCATTGGAAGAATTCTTCAGGCATGAATTAAATGAGCTTGTTACCGGCTCGCATTTCAAGGCCTGTTTTGCTAGTTACATTTATTATTTAAAGCATCCCCGGAAACTCTCCGTTTACCTTCAGGCAATACAAAATTCCCCCGTAGAATTAAATAAAGATTATCACCAGGGCCTGAAATTTATCTCTTGGTTCCAGCATCCGCTAAAACTGTTATTTTCTATTGCCTTTATGACAACTTTATCAGTTATTTTTAATAAGTTAGATGCCCCTGCCGGTATCCTGCTTGCCGGATTCAATTGGAAGTTGAATCAGGATATTATGACTGATGGGTGGCTTTTGGGCATGTTTGTTTTAGCAGTATGCTGTCTTTTTAGCCGCAAGCCGGCGAATAAAAATAAGCCTAAAAATCAGAATAAGCCAAAGAAAACCGATAAGCCTTCTAATCCGCCTGATTTAGCCCGCACTGAAGACGGCCAGCCGCTGACTTCTGCGCAGCAGAGATGTTTTCTGAAATGGCTTAACAGAAACCACGCCGCGCTTGCCAACGTGCGTGAGGTGGGTGAGGGTTACCGGAAAAAAGTTTTTTCATGTTTGATTAGGGCGCGCAGGGTTGATTTGGAGCAGAAAATGGTAGATATACGCATAATACTCCTGCACAAAAGCACATTTGACAAAATTAAGCAAAAGATTAGAAGCAGGCTTACCGGATTTAATCTGCCCGGGCAGATTTTCGTGGATGCCTCCTTACCTCTTTGTTTACAACTTGTAACTATTTTTCACGAACTTAGCGGCCTTGTTAATGGCTGGCCTTGCGCGGAAAACGAAGAATTGGCGCAGCAGTTGGCATCTGGCATTCGGGAAACAGCAGTTCAATCTGCGGCGGATATTCCTTTTATGCCTAAGGAGAGCATAAAAGGAATCAGGCAGCTTCTGGAGAAATTTTCAAAAAAAATTAAAGGAAAAGATAGAAATCAAACCGCTAAGATTTTGGGGAAAAGTAAGCATTCGCTCTGGATTTATTTTAAAAACTGTCCGCAGGATATTGAGGCATTTGGAATTGTAAAAGGCAAGACTGGGCGTCCCCGTAAACTTGGTATAATCGGCACATTAATTATATTACAGCAGATTTGTTCAGCTCTGTTTTTCCATGCCCCGCCTGTTGGTTGGCAGGATGTGGTTACCTGTGGTTTCCCCGCCGCAGGCGGGCCCGCCTTTGGCGGAAGTTGTCAGCAAATTGTAACGTATCTTATCCTCGCGGGAATTATTTATTTCTTCAAAAAAAACTCGCCTCAATTCGCTTTTGCCCGGGTGAGCTCTGGCCAGCCCCATCAAGGTGTTGGCGCAGACGGGCCGATAAAATGGGAGAATTCCGGGGGGCAGGGCAGCGGCCAAGCCGGCTATCTTTCTGAATTTGCTCTTAAAAATATACTGCTTGGGCTTATTAAAGACTATCGTATAGGCCCGGATAAATTTGTAAAAGTACTTGATGAGTTGAATATGCGGGTTGCCGGAAATCAGATCCTGCGGGAGATAATTAAGCTTAACAAAGAGGCGCTGATAAAATTTAGAGATTTTCAAGAATGCCTTGAGAGGACAAATAAGAGAATGGTGTTGCATGAATTAACCGTAGCCGCCACTTTTAAAGAATTCATAGAAAAAATGCCTCAGCCCTATCAAGGCTGCTGGCTGCGCAACAGGTTTTATCGGGTTCAAAATGAAAAATATATTGCCATTGCCAGTGAAATGATAAGTAAGGTGCGCAATAATGCTGTTGATATGAGGGAAGCAGAAAAGGTTATGAGTTATATTTTTGGATGGTTTGAAAAGTGTACATCGGATTGGATAAAAAATGAGAAGAATAAATTGATAGTAGAATATAGAAAGGCGCTAGAAATAATGAATCCGGTAGCGCAAAAGACAGATCATTCGGAGCTGTTGCGCCGCGCTACAAGTTTAAAGGCATTAAAGCAGGAGGTGAACACAGCGCAAGAGATTGAACAAATTGAACGGGCAATACAAAAAATACAGAATATTTTGAGTAATTTATCCCAGTATCAAATAAAACAAACGCAACTGCCTATGTATGTGGAAGTTTTACAAAGCGCATACGACAGGATGATTATTTTACTTAACAGCTCAATTAACGCTGTTTATGATGCGCAAACCCTTGAGCGCTTTAAGACAGTTGTAAGCGCATTCGCAGCAAACGCGGCAGGTTTTATTTCTTCTGATCAAAAAGCAAAATTTGGTTTAATCATGCAGGCTGTAACCGATAAGTTGAATAAAGCCAATAAAAAATCACCGGGCATTGTAAAGCCTCCGGATAGCCGCGGGCATGGCGTAATCCGGCATCATCCGGATGATATGTTTGTAGTGTCACCGCTTGAATATTTGCGCTTATCCGGTTATATGGGCTGGCAGCCGGGGTTACCGTATAATTCATTCTTCGCCGATGGCAGCGGAGCGGGGAAGAAATATATTTCTCCGGGCAGAAGGCCGATGCCGGAAGAAAAGCGTTTGGAAGCGATTAAAAAAGCGGCGCAGGAATCTGTTCCGGCAAAGATCAGCGTAAAAGACGTTGCCAAGAAAATAGGGCTTAGCCAAGGCACATTAAACCTTTGGCTGCATAGATATGCTGAAAGATCAGGAAGAAAATTTGAGGCGCTTTGCGCAGATTTGGGTATTGAATTAGGTAATGGGCGGATAAAGAGAGTAGATAGGGATGAACGCGTGGCGCGGATTAAGAAAATAGTTTTGCAATTAGGCGGGATTGCCTTGGATAGGGAGGTTGCCCAGCGTTTAGCGCAATTAGAGAATATAAGTCTTAGCGTAGAGGCGTTAAAAGCTTGGTGCTATAGGGAAGATGTAAAATTAAAACAGCTTAATGCTTTCCGCGATAATGTAAAAAGATTTAAAACAACGGCTGTAAAAGCGGGAAATGATGTTATTTTAGTCGGGCAGGCGCGTTTGGCAGTCTATCTTGACATGCTGGTATTATGGTATTTGCGCCTTTTAGGATGTACAGCAATCAGAAAATATTTTGAAGAGAAAGAAAAATTAAGCGATGAAGAAAAAGAAAACCTTACTGCTGTGAAAGCAACTGTTCTTGGCTGCCAAGGAAAATTTATTGAATTAAGGGATAAACTTACGCAGCTTAAGCCCGGAGAAATAAAACGCCGCGAGATTATCAGAGATAAATTAAATACCGCTATAAAACTATTAGATGAAAATAACGAATCAGCGGCAGCTGCGCCGCTTGCCTCGGCAATTCGCCATTTAAGGCTGGAATTATTATCTTTAAGGCTTAATTCCTTTTCTCTAGAGAAATCTTATTCTTCTGGCAGGTTGCTCAAAGCTAATTATAGGAATGTCCCTAGCGAAGAAGGCGCGGCTGCTGTATTGTCTCGCGCAGAAGAAAGGGGATTAACCTGGGAAAAAATAGCAGGCAATAGCCATAGCATAGAGAATGGGGTTAGCGAGATAGTTTTAATCAGAAAATGGCTTAAGGCTATAAAAATAGTTAGGAATGAAATTAAAAGTGCCGTTGAACCGGAAATAAATAATTTACAAAGCGAAATCAATGAAATTTCTAAAGAGCTAAATCCCCTTTGGAAACCGGAAAAGTTTACTGCTGAACGCTCTCTGGGCTTGGCGAGGTTGTTGCTAAATTACAGGTTGCGCAATAGCGATGAAGTGCTGGGCCTCACATTTATGTTCCTTAAGATGCGCCGGGCAGAAGCGCGTTTTATCTTTAGGGCAGAAAATAGAAAGTTTCTTATGCGTTGCGCCGGGGTATGGCAGAGGAATAAACGTATTGAAGAAAAATTAACGGAATTAATTCGCAAGAAAACTTCAGTTTGTATTTATGCCAAGAAAATAGGCCTGATTAATGAGCCTGCAATTAAAGAGGAGGAGCCGGAATTCACTGGATTCCATACCTTCCTCGGGCAAATTGGGGGAATGCTGCGGAATAAGGCAAAATATACTCGGGAGTTAGATGTGATTTTGTGCTATATGCTTAGGCAGGCTAAAGATGCTAATTATTTGGTAGAGTTTAGGAAAGTTTTCTCTAAAGCGTGGCGCAGGAATCGCTTAAACGGAATAAATAAAGAAAAAACAGAGGTATTTTTTAATGTTTACAGAGAATTCGCAATTACAAATAATTTTGTGCGCGGTTCGCCGCGGCTTTGGGCGTATTTCTTTAGAGTTATATTTGTTTCCCGTAAATTGCCGGCTTTTGAAGCTGTTACCCGCCTCTACCAAATCCATAATTTAGAAAAATTAGATTTTGCGCTCAACAGTCATATTCTGCTTAAAGGAAGCGCTATTTATGCGGCAGTAGAAAAGATTAGCGCTAATCGTACTTATTTATTCCAGCTTTCTAAAGAAGAAAGAAGGGAAATTGTGGATGCCCTTTGTGCTGATTTTTCCAAAATTCTCTGTCGGCTGAAGAAAGGGCAGATATCCGTAAAGGATGCCTTAGAAGGCGCGGCAAAATTATTCTTAGAAGAAGGCCATTTCGGCGAAATGCCTTTTGATATACTACATGCGCTTGCCCAGTCTTGGGCAAATTTTAACCTAGAAGATTTGTTAAAGCTTAATTTATTTAAGCTTGCGGCACAACAGTTGGACGATATTTATAATAAATATTTTTTCAGCTTACGTAATCCTTGGGGAAATTCCATACCCGGGTGCGTGAAGCAGCTTATTGCGAAGCTGAATAATGTCATATTCATTGAAAAAGAAAAAAGCGAAATACGCCAACAGTATAGCTTTATATCGAATAAAATTAAAATGGCTGTTCTTGAAGTTTCTACTAATGCTATTAGCTCCGGCGCGGACGGGGACAGAAAAGAAAAAGGCCTCGGAGAAGTTTACATAATGCTGAGCGTAGCTTGTCTTGGCGCGGCGGTTGCCGCAAGTAGATACCTTATTCCTGCCCAGCCTACCGGAGCGCCGGTAGATGCGATGCAGACAGCTGCTATCTCGCCATACCTGTTATTTATTCCCCTGTTATTTATTATCGCAGTCCCCGTTTATATTTACCTCTGGCGTTTTCTAGAAAATAGAACCGTCTCCTTTATTCTAACTTTCAGGCAGAGATTGAAATACCGCGGGTTTGCGCAGTTGCCGGGTGGAGAACCGCTTGAAAAAAGGATAGCCGAGATGGAAGAGCAAATAGTTTCCGGCGAACAAGGCGAAGCAATGATTAGGCAGGCTTTAATGGAGGCAGATATAGGTGTTCGGGAAACCATAGCCGCAGTTTTAGGCTGCTTAGATAAAGATTATAAACAAGGCCTTCAGGAACATAAGTATGGGCCTAGGTGTGGATTGGCCCGTATGGAGCAGGGGGTTGATATTATTTTAAGGAATCTGCGTTTCTGCGTTATCTTGAAGCGATTAATTTCCAGTTTGGAGGCGCAACGCGTTTGGGCTGTGGATATTTTAAAGAATATGCCCCAGCAGGATAAATTGTGTTATGTAGATAAATTCATTTCTCGCGTCAAGCTTTGTAATACAGAGCAGGAAAAATCATTTTTAATTTCTGGCCTTCTTGCCATGGGGATAGAAGAGGCGTTGGCTTCTGTTATAGAATTGGCCGCATCAGTAGAGGATGAATCAAGCCAAGCTGCCTTTGAAGCATTAAAGGCTTATCCTGATAGCCCCAGGATCGCGGAATTGGCAAAGTTGCAGCTTATTTCCGTATTGGAAGAGGAAAAAGCCAAGCCGGATGAAGTCATCAGAGTAATAAAGATAATTGAGCTGGGAGAACCTGATAAAGCAGTTGACGCGATGCTTTTAAAAATAGATAAGAGGTTTGAGCCTTCATCAAAAAGCTATATTCTTGCCCTTTATGCCTTAGCGCAGAGGTTAAGGGTGGATAAAACCGCCGGATTATGGCCGAAGATAAACGAGGAAGAACGTTCAGCAATTATAAGATGTTTAACTCTTATCGGAACATATGAAGCAGTAAGGATCTTAATATTATTAGCTAAAGGGGAAAATGCGAGAGATAGGGATTTGTCAAAATCTAAATTAGGGGAGTTGTTAAGGCTGAACAATAAACATGCTTTAGCGTGCAGGCAGGAAATCATAAATATTGCTGCAGCATATGGTAAATTAAACCGGAAAGCCGGTCAGGATATTTCTGATAAAGCCTTTTCCCAAGGGCAATTAATTTTTGTGCTTTTTGTTTTAGCAATAACTGTGATTTTAGGAACAGCCCTTAAAAACGTTTTTGAGTATAGCGATAACGCAAGTATTTTAATCAGTACAGGCGCCGCAGCCAGCCTATTATTAATCTGGCAAGTATGCGCCTGTGATTTAAAAACTTTTTGGGAAGATTTTAAGCAAACCTGTTCCGCAGGAAAAGAGCAGGCTATATCTTTCGGTTTTATAATATTTTTCTTATCTGCGGCTACAGCAGCTTTTATATTTATCCCTTCTAAATTACTGGCTTTTGTTTTATCTGTGGGTATTTTGAGCCTTGGCGCAAAGGTATTTAATGTTTCAGCCTTGATTAATTGCGCGATTGGCAGATTATCCCGGTTGGGTATCGGCAAAAGTCTGCTTCGAATACTTCAGGCGCCGCAAAATGAAAAACAAATGGCAGAGAAAAAGGCGTTTCAGGAAAAACAGGATACGATGCGAAGGATGCGCAGGCATAATTCTGATAAACCGGAAAGCATAATTTTCTATCAGCAGGTTTTAGAGAAAGAGATTCCGGAGCATTTAACTGACGATCCGGATATAAAGCAGTTAAGAGAATCTTTATTAAATCAAACCAATGAATGTATTTTACGCGCAATACGGTTGACAGAACAGCAAAGGCAAGACGCGGCTTTATCAAAACCCGCGCAGCAGTTGCGGAAAGAGCAGAAAGCTGCTCTATCTCAAGAGTTAGAAAATTTAAAGGCCGGGCTTTCGGGATTAGAACCATTGGGGCAATTTGAGGCGCAATTAATGAACATACTTAAAAGGTTTCCGAAAGATTTCCAAAGGCTTCCGCAGATCGAGAAGTTCCGGGAAGATACAGGCAAGTTTCTTGCGTGCAAGAAAATCGACAGCGATACTTCAAGGGCCAAAATACAGAACGCAGAGAATATTAATGGAAAAATTGTCAATGCCGTTAAAAAGGCATACGCAGAGCTGGACGCCTTGCGCGCGGATAGTTTTATTTCTCTTGATGCGCTTAATCAAGGGGTATCCGCAATTTGTCAGCGGGTTTTAAATGTTATTCCGCGTAAACATGTGCCAATGAAAATTGTGCAGGAATTTTTGGAAAACGCGAAATATGCAGAAAATAAGCTTTTGTTTGATTTGGTGGAGAGCACCTTGAAAAAACATCTTGAGGAAAATGGCCTGCGCGAAAACAAATACGCAGTATGCCTTGGGCTTATGAAAAATATCATTGTTGAGCGGGATAAGCTTATTTATGAATATAAACTGCGGCAGGACTTTGATTTGTTTATCTCTTGGCTTATTGAAGGTTTACCTTTTGAGCAAATTAAAGCAAAAATGCAGGAAGGCGAATTTTTCCCGGAATTTGATCCTTTGATTTCTAAAGTAGAGAATGCCTTGGCAGTTAACCCGAAAGATATAATTGACCAAGCAGGCGCAGGCAGCTTATGTGAAGACGGGCAAGGAAACATAAAAGAAAAAGCGCGCAATTTTATCCCGGGATTATTCAGAAGCCTCCCGCCCGAGGAGAGGCTTCTGAATTATCTTACTTATGACTGCTGGTTAGCTAAATACCTGCGCGGCAGTTTGCTTAATATGGAGAGCAAGGTTTTGGTAGAATTAAACCTTTGCGTGATAAAAGCAATGCAAAGCGCCGCAGGGATGTGCCGTAAATTATGCAATGAATATTCTTTTCAGTCTGCGGCGTCTAAAGTTGAAATGTCTAGTGTCATTAATAGGGTAATTGCGGTTATTGACCAGCGGTATACAACTATTGATAAAGAAGTTAAAATTAAGATAAAAGAATTAACGCAGGCGCGTAAGGACATAGACGCGCTTAATCTAGAAAAAGCTTTTATCCCAGAGTTAGAAATAGCAAAAAATTCCTTAGCCCAAACAGTGGAAATGCTGGCGTTTATTCATGCTCGGGATAGTTCTTGGGGAGAATACGCGCAATATCAAAAGTGGCAGGAAGATAAAAAACAAAGCCTTCAAGCCGCGATTGAAATGGCGCGGGAAAGAGAAAAGGCCAGGGCTGCTTCGGCTATTTTAAAGCTTAAAGTCACAAGTTTGCTCAATATTTCAGATCCAGGTTATAGCGGTAGAGGTAAACTTTTATTATGGTGCGCGCAGATAAACAACCCACAAGCTAATAATCCTGTTAAAAGTTTAGTCCAGATTTACAAAGCGCTCAATCCAACTATCCACGAAGAAGCAGGGTTGCGAGAAAATATAAAGAATAATGTGTTGCGGGTAATAAAAAACTATTTAGAAAAAAACGCGGAATGGATCTTTCAGGATGATTGGCCGGCTGACGCGGATGATAGGATAAAACGAGATTTTCCTTATCAGGCGCAGCATTTTAGGAACCCTTTACCAAAGCCTACCGCGCAACAACCAATTAAGCCGGAGGTAGAGATTAAAAAGGCAGAGGTTGAAAAGAGCGGTATCCTTATTCTTGAAGAGCAAATCCTTACTTTAGAAACAGAAAAATTAAGTCCGGCAACCGCAATAAGTTTATGCAAGGACGCATTATTTCGCTTGGCCTCACTTGAGAAATCATTACCAATGGGGGAAGTCCGTGGGTATCAAAGCAGGCTGTTAAGGGTTCAGCAAAGATATGAAAAGAAATCCCACGGCAGGCCGATGACAAATCTTATCCCGCCGGTAATTGCTACATTATTTCTTTCGTTAGTTGGTGCAGTTAGCGCGGGGCAGGTTTTAACTGCCCAGAATATTCCAGCTCCGCCGGGGCAGGCGTTCCCATTTTATTTATGCTTGTTATTTCCTGTTTTATTAGTAATTATCGCTGTAATTTTTCTATACGGGCCTTCCTTGAGAAATAAACCTGATCTTGATCCTGTAGGAACTTCGGACGAATCTTTATTGAAAATACCGTTTTCTTTTAAGTCCAAAAACGGCATCGGCACCGCGACTATAGCTTTGCGTATCCTTAATGCAATTATGGATGGGCGCGTGGCGGAAGATATTAATGTTATGGTTACCTATAAATGTTGTTTTAATTGCGCGGATTGCTTGGCGGCTTGCGCCTGTAAGGAAGGTGGTTTTTGGGATGTCCCTAAAGAAGCGCTCTACTCGCTTTTTGAGCAGTTAAGAGGATGTAAGCTTGTGCATATTGTTGGCACCGGAGAGCCGCTTTGTTATGGCAAGGACAAATATTTTGAAGGCGGCGTAAGCCGGGATTTTCTGGATGTGGTCCGTTATGCCGCCCAAAGGATTGAGGTTGTGCGCATTGTTACAAACGCTTATCTTGTTCCCGAAGATATAAAAGTAGCAAAAGAATTCTTCGCGCAATTCCCTAAGAATGTGGTTTGGCTTGTTTCTGCGGACGAATATCATGAAAAAGAGATGCGCGAAAAAACAGGCAAGCAGCTTTCCGAGGTTATAAAAACAATGAATAAACTGGCGCGCCGCGGAAAGATAAAACTAATGTTTAATGTCCGCTATGCCAATAAAACAGGCCGTGAAGTAGATGATATGACCTGGCGTTTAGGGATAAGGCCCAGCTTTCCATCTTTGGTATTAAAATTGTTATTATTTGTTGTTTCTTTGGGGTCTTTAGACTTTTATGGATTAGGAAAAACAAAGACATTTATTAATCGTATCATCGGGCAAGGTAATGCCGTTAAGAACGAATCCTATAGCCTACGGCTTAGTTTTGCCGATATACAGGAGCATGCGCGCGACCTTGACAAAATGATGTTTTTTGTTGATCCGCAGGGCAATCTTGTTATTTGTGACCATGTTGCTTATATGGCTATGCAGGAAAGAAAGGAATTTAAGAATCTTATTTCTAACTCTGTTATCGGGAATGTTTCAGAAGAATCTATGGCTTCACTTTTTCTGGATAAACTGTTGAAAAGCAGATATGAAAATATTATTCGTCGCTTCAATTATTTTGATGAGGGAACTTTGGCTTGGCTTGTATTAGCTGTTTATTTTGCTTCTTGCGGCATGCCGCTTGAGGCCGGTTATTATATGGATCAGGTTTTCAGCAAAGAAATACAGCAGATAGATAAGCTTGAGGAGCTTTTGGCGCGTTTTATATTTTTTCAGGAAAGCCCCGCGCTTAATGATTTTATCTTTGGGCAAATGAGAAAACATACGGAAAAAGTACGGTTTTCTTTTATTTCACAATTGGCTGTAAAATCTACCGTGAAAGCGCAAGCGCGTTTTGTCAATTTTGAACAAATTATTTTTTCGCTACTGAATATCTTCTCTTTACTTGCGGCGATTGTTTACGGATCGTTTGCTGATACAGACGGCTTATCGGATATTTCTGCATTTGGAATGTTAGCTTATACCGTTATATTTTTTATCAGCATAGCTTTTATATCCTTTACTTATAACGAGCGCATCCCAGTTTTCAGCAATTTAATTTATTATATCTTAAGTCTGTTTGCATGGCGTTTTAAAGCAATGAAAGCAAACAGCCCGGCGCATGGAAATGGGGACGTTCCCCAAAAAGGCACCCTTTTGAACCGCGGCGGCGCGCTCGGGGGGCAGGTAACAGGCGCGGCAGGAAGCCCGCTTTTTCATCATCAGCCGTCGCCTGCGGATATTGATTTTAGTTTTGGTTTTGGCGGCAGGCTGGGGCCGAATTATCTGGGGGCACGGGCGTTTGACGGAGTAAGAGATCCGCTTTACGAAAGCCACAAATTCGGCTGGTTTTTTGCCGATGGGAGCATAGAAGGAAAGTTAATAGAAGGCGAAAAAAATGGATTGGTTGATACGGTGAGGAAGAACCCATATGATTGCGAGAAAAATATTAATAGGGATTTTTGGGGCCTCAATATGCTTTTTGATGGCGACATAACAATGGACATACAGACAATTAAAATTTCTATAGGGCAGAGAGTTGTTAGAGTGTTATTGATCGGTCCCGGGAGAGGATTTGAAGCTTTTGGGCTTATGGCAACCTGCGGCAATAATGTTGATATTACGGCGCTGGCAAAGGAAGACCTAATTTATAGTAATCCTGAAGACCTGCAAGATAGATTCCATAATTTTTCCGAAACGGGAATGGCAATTACTGTCTCAGAAGCCCAAGAATATATCAATAGGCTAAAATCCCGCCAGATTATCTACGATATGGAAAAGGGCATTCCTTTTGCCGATAACAGTTTTGATGTTGTCATTTTTGGCAGTGCGGTGATGGAGTATATCAAAGACAAGTATTCAGCTTTAAAAGAAGCTCTGCGCGTATGTAGAATAGACGGTTTTGTCTATTGCGTTCTTTATCCGCTGAGTATCAGAATAAATGATTTATCAGCAATCCAATATTTTGTTAAACAATTCACTAGCAGCATTGTAAAGACATATCGTATGGCCCCATATTTAAGGTTTAAAAAGCAAGAAGATATCAAATTCCCTTATCTTTTGATAGAGAGAGTTTTGGAATCTAAGGGATTTGTCTCAGGGGCAACACAATATTCGGTCTTCTACCGTGAAAGGCAATTCAACAGCCCGGCATCGGTAGCCCAGCTACCGATTCAGCCTACGAGGTTAGAAACGGTAAATAATATTAAAGCGCTCCAGGACAACGGTTCAAAGAAATTTGATATTATTCCTGCGCAGCAGAAAGATGCCGCTGTACAAAAAACAACAAAAGATTCAGTGATTTGTAGCCAGAATGTTATTAGATATGAAACGTTTAGTTTTCTTTCGGGCTTGGCCGAAAAATGCCGTGATGTTGAGAGTATTGGTTATGCGTTAATTGTTGTGAATAGTTTTGTTAATCATGAAGATTTGGCGGTAGCTATTCATGCGAAATATATCCAAAGAATTTTTGAGATTCGTCTGTCGATGCTATCGCAAGGGCTGGCGTTATTTGCTGACCAGGCGATGACGGCAAAAAATAATAAGCAAGGTGGCGATGACCCGGCAACCAAAAAAAAGTTGGACGCCGCCGCTTCTTTAATAAAAGAAAGCCAGAAGGGCCTGGCAGCATTAACGCCCCGCGGCATAAAAACATTCAGCCATATTCTTTCGGCATTCTTTTTAATAAGTTTAATGCCGGCTGATTTCTGGCCGCAAGAGATGCTTGTTTCGCTCCCAAAAGGATTCTGGGCATTGACAATATTATTTTGTCTATTATTTAGCGCGCGTCCGTATTTATCCAGTATTTTCTCGCGGATGCGTTCAAAACATCCGGCAAAGGTTATTAAAATTACGGATGTTAAGCCAAGAATAAAAGTGATTGTTTTGGTTTGGGATGGGGTAGTGGTGGACAGCCTGGATTGTGTTTTCTTTGTCTGGGGGGCAATGTATGACCGGATCATGAAAGGCGAAAGCCGAAGCTATATCCCCACAAAAGAAGGCCTTAAGAATGGCATAGATTATGTTAATGCATGTGGCGGAGGTTCTTTGTATGCTCAAATTGGCGATGTCATAGCAAGGGCGCGCACAAAAAAAGTTAGAAACCTAAGGACAAATCAGGAGTATGTTGATGAATTCTGCGATTTGATTTTAAAAAGTGTTAAAGAGAAAATAGGAAGAGGCGACAATATTGTTATTCCGGAAACAGTAAAAGCCTTGTGTGAAATCAGGCGCAAGTTTCCGGGAGTAAGGATTATTCAGACAAGCGGCCAGCCAAGTGTTTCTTTAAAGGAAACAATCAGGATTTTGGGCATGGAGTATTTCTATGACCAGATTTACGGAGCATATCCCCTGAAAAGCGGTATACCGCACGATAAAAAAACACAGATTATTGCTTTAAGGAAGAAATACGGCCTTGCGCTTAATGAGATTATTTTGTTTGAAGACCAAGCGCAAGGCGCAAGAGAAGCTAAAAGTGCAGGCGCTTTAACCGCGGTAATTGTTACTGATCCTGAAAAAGAAAAAATCTTCCGTAAGCTTAATGTAGATTTTATCATCCGTTCCGAGGGTATCAATAAAGATATTATTCCTTATTTAGGCATGAGGCGCATAAGTATTCCGCATATTTTCGCATCCTGCGCGCTGGTAACTTTTGTTCCGCTGGCACTTGCCGCGAAATTTCCTCTATTTGGGTTTACCTTATATTTTATCTTCTTGGCGTGTTTATTAACGGCTAAATTCCACATCTTTAGGCCGGCAATAAGAAAACTTATTTGCGATTATTGGTTCGGTGTTCAGCCAGCAGGGTGTTTTACTGAAAAGCTTAAAGCTTTAGGGTATGCCCGAGAGGCTTCTAAAATAGAGAATAATCTTAGAGCGGAAATCATATTTGACAGAAGCGCTTATAATCTTTATGCGGTTTACAATAAATTAGGCTTGATTGTTTCCAGCGATATTCAGGATAAAATTTGCGTTAAGTGGCAGGAAGTAAAAATGATTAAAGGAGCTTTTTGCGACATTTATCATGTTGTTGAGCCGGAAACAGAAGGTGCGATACTTTTAGGAGCTATCTCTAATCCTCGCGTGGCTTATGTGGGATCAGAGAATTCCGGAAATGGAAATGGGGACGTTCCCCAAGGGGACACCCTTTTGAACCGCGGCAACGCGCCCACTTCGCCAAATATGCTTGGCTGGCGGATGTTGCCAGCGGGCATTCATTTATCAGAAGATATGAGGCAGAAAAATATATATGCGAATATGTGCTGCCAGAGGCAATTATTTCAACAAGCTTATTCAGACGGATTTAATCTAACGCTCCCGGAGATTAAAATGGGGGGCTTTGAGGGAATCTTTCGGAGATTTCAACATGCTGATTTTATCGCGCTTATCCAGGATTGGTTTTTTGGGGTAATTGCGGATAAAAAATTGCTTGAATTTACATACGCTTCATGCATTACAAGCAATGTGCTTTTGGCTAAGATGCTCTCTGCTAAGTTTGATTTACCGATCGGAAAGAATCGGGGCGCACATCTGGAAATTATGCCGGGTTTTTACAGCGGCCCCGCGCTTAAAAATGGTTCTCATCACTATTGGATTGTTCTCTATGATGGCAATGAAAAGTTTTTTATTGATAGCGCCTACGGCCAGTTTGATCAAGAATATAAAAACAAAATAATCATCCGCGCTGATTATGAGCAGGCGTTAAAGGATTTATTCCTGCAGGAGAGGCCGCAGTTGCTTTTAGAAAAAAGGATAAGCCTTGTTCATGCGGGCCAGATTTCAGAAATGCTTTCATCTGAAAATGCGGTTATCGAGCAAGAGATTATGCCGCGGTTTTGCAAGCTATACATCGCGCCTAAATACAAACAAGCTGAAATTCTCGGCGGAGCGGATTTAAGAGATGCCTTTAGGATATATAAAGGGGATGTTTATTATCCCTGCGCCGGTCATGACGCGGTAAGTTTTATGGCCTTGGTGAACTTGTTTCCTTCGGCGCGCTGTTTTATTTTTAACGATAATTTTGTTCAGAAGGAAATGTCTGTGAGTATTCCCGATAAGCAGGATATTCAGGGAATTATCAAACAATTAAGCGAATATTTTAACTGGGTGGGGGAAGCCTTGGGGGAAATGGCCGTTAAGGTTATTGATCCTGCTTTATTGGAAATAAATATCGGATTAAACGATAAGATGCGGGCACTTTTGGGAAGACAAAATATAAAGATTTTATATCAGATTAATGATTTTATGCAAAATCAAAACAAATACGGGATTGTTTATGTTCAGGGGCCGGGGATGGCCGGGCGTATTTCCAAAAAAAGTTATTTCTGGAAAAAGGTCAAAATCCAGGTTTTACGCGGCGGATATCTTATTGTCAGCGAACAGACGACCAGACAGCCTCATCTGTCGCGTGATATTGAATGGGCGGCCAACATAATGCCGAATACCTGCTTTAGCTATTGGAGATCTTATATTAAACCCTGGAGAATTTACCGAATTAACCAGACCGTTTTCTCTAAAGCTAAAACACCGCAACAACTTTCGCCAGAAGTGTCCCTAGCAGATAGTAATATTGATCGCGGCGCTCTCACTTCGCCGGCCTGCAGCCCGGAGCGGCCAAAGATAAAGAAGCAAACGATTCAACCTACGAGGTTAGAAACGGTAAATAAGGCGAATGCCAGCGGCGCGGGCGGGCGGGGTTTGGGTGCGACGGGGAGTTCGCTTTTTCATCATCTGCCGTCGTTATCCGATATTGATATTGATTTTGGCGGCAGGCTGGGGCCGAATTTTCTGGGGGCGCGCGATAAAAATTTAATCGGGCATCCTTTTTATGGCGGAAAGTTTCGTTATCTGTTTGCCGATGGGAGCGGGGCGTCTAAAGTCAGGGAGATTTTTGGGTCGCAGGTTATTGAAGACATCTCTGATTTAGATTATAGTTTTCAACAGCGGGTAGAGTTTTTAAGAAGAGAACAGTTCGCCAACCTTGATATTCGAATTAATCCGTATTCAAATTGGGTTCCTAAAAGGATTCTTTGTGTTCTTTCGCTTACCTGTAACAGTGGTTGCGATATCTGTATGTTTTCCTGCGACAGCGGGAGGAAAAGAGAAATGGTTTTGGTGGATTTCTACCGCGCGACAGATTTCAGCGGCATGGGCATAAGGGACCCCTCTTTGTATATTTCCGGAGGAGAGCTTTCTTTACGCAAAGACCTCCATGAAATAATCGCTGAGCGTAATGTTTGTTCGTTAACTACCAATGCTTCTTTGATGGTTACTCCAGAAAAAGCGCGAGAATTTGTGCTCATGATTAAGAAATCAAGAGGTAGTGATAGTAAGTTTACCTTTAGAATTTCTTTGGATGATAGCCATTTGGCGAGGCCGGCAATTTCGCTTATCAAGATAGCTAACCTCGCGGAGGCAGTTATCCGGTATTACCCCGAAGCGGATATTATCATTAATACATTAATCAATATAACCTCTGGCCAGACGACTTGGAATTTCTTTCAGGAACTATCAAGCCGTGGTTTGGGAGTTAGTTTTCAAATGCAACACAGTTTTGTTGAAAAAAATGAACAAGTAATAAGAAGGGCGCTGAGGATAAGCCAGTTAAGCAGGATTGGCAGAGCTTTAGATGTGTATCCTGATTCTGTTTTTGAGCAATGCGAACTTAGCGAAACGAAGAAGCGTTATTATCCGGGTACGACATTAGCTTTTGATTACCGCGGCGATGTCAGTTTTGCCGATATGTATCTTGTTGATCATAGCCCGTTAGTTTTCGGCAACGCGCTTCAGGAAAAATGGGGGAGCATTATTTTCAGATTAAGAAAGGATCCTCTATTCTTGGGTTTTATTAGTGACTCGCAGAGAATATTAAAATTTGCTGATGAGTATTGCGAGGGGATTGTTGAAAGGATTAATCAGGGCAGGCCGGGTACGTTATTAACATTTTTCTATTGGTTATTCTCAAGCCCGGAAAGGAAATTATATATAACATACAGATTCCTTAATGAGTATAGTAAGGCGGGTTTTCTCGGGCAAGGCGCTTTTTCAAATTTAAGTAATTCCCAAATGAAAACATTAGCGCAAGAACAAGTAGGAGGGTTGCGGCGCCAGTATTTTCCCAGCGGTGCGCCCGGGAGTAAACAAACACCTTCTTCCGGCGAAGGCGTTGTTTTACAATCTCCTGTGTTCATCGGCCTTGCGGCGCTTTTGGCGGCTAACCATCTTGATACATGGCTAAGCAAATTGCCATTTCTTATCGTATTTATATTCATTGCAATATTGTCTTATGGCGAGTATCTGCTTAATAAATCATCTGTCGTCAGAAAAGCCGGTATATTAAGGGCTAATTTAGATGACGGGATTTATAACGCGGCGGATATCGTTAAGCTCGGCCCTGAACGCTTAGATAAAACCGCAAGAGCGATGCTCTGTATAGAAAAATTAGTTTTTTCTAATCCCGCGACTAAACCCAAAATAGTTAATCCTGCGCAGCATTTAGTAGAAGAGTATAAAAAGCGCTTATTAGATAACTATGTTTATTTGGCGGTTGAAAAAGGTGATATTGTAGGGTTTATCCGTTTTTCTATTTATAAAGAAACTATAGCCAATTTACAAGAATTGGCTATTTTACCAGCTTTCCAGAGAAATGGCATTGGCAGTAAGCTTATGGATTCTTTTGTTAATGCCCTATGGGGCATGTCTCCCAGAATTAATACCTTTAGATTTATGCCATCGCTAAAAACAAATAGTGGATTTTTTTATTATGGTAAATACTTTCCGAGAAGGTCCAAAGGCCACTCTATGGCGCTATCTTGGTATTTAGAATTAAATTTACCGCTTAGGATGTGTTACAAGGCGGTTATCCATCCTATTGAGAAGGGATGTAACGGGGATAAAGCTCATTATTCTCAATCAGGCCCTGATTTAGGAATTGGCGGCAGGCTGGGGCCGAATTATCTGGGGGCGCAAGATAAAAATCTAATCGGGCATCCTTTTTATGGCGGAAAATTTCGTTATCTATTTGCCGATGGAAGCGGGGCAGAAGGCAGGGAAGATAGAAAAGCTCGATTAGAACAAATTACGGCAGATTTCCTGAAAAATCATCCCGGTGAAAAAATATTGCTTACGCAATTAGCTAAGTTAGCAGGCTTTAAGTATTGCACCTTGTGGCGATGGAAGAAAGAAAAGGGGGTTATTTTAGAAGGCGTAAGCAGCGCAGAAAGGGGGAGTAAAGTTTCTTTGGCTAAGTTTATTAAAGCCGCCGAAGAAGTAGCAAAAGATAAAGGAAGTAAGAAATTCCCGCTTATGGAAATTCGGGATAAAATGAACATGAAAAAACACCCCTCTACTTTTTCCAATATATTAGCGCGCTTGCGTAAGGCCGGTATTGACCCTGTGGAGGAACTGCGTAAAAAAGGCATAATCGCAACCTTACCGGAGACAGGGGTGCGTAAAACTTCACCTGAAATAGAAAGCCTGTCCGCCCGGATAAAAGAAGCCTTACTTAAGTTTAAGGCGGGTAATTTCTCTTCAAGAAAAGAATTAAGTCAGGGGAGAGAAAAAGTAAGAGACCTACTCGTTGAGCTCTGCAAAGAAAATACCGGAGGCGAATTTATAATATTAAGAAAAGAGTTTAACGCTATATTAAAAGAAAAAAAAGCGCAGCAAGAGCCAGTGGGCGCGCCGTCTGGGTTGAAGATTCAAGCAAAACAAGATGAGGCAGTTGTTGAGGTTAAACAAATCGCCATTCAGAAGACGGATGAATTCAAGGTTGCCAAACGCTTAAAACCTGTACCTGTTACTGTAGACAACCGCGGTGATGATTTTAGGATTGAAGAATGGGAGAGGATTTTTGGCAAATTAGACCGTAAAGAATATGTTAAGAAAATGATTATTTATCACAGCGATCTACACGGTAAAACCTTATCTGGCATTATAGGGCTTGTCGTAAAGATTAAAGATTGGCCGTGGCTTTTATATTTATTGCGGCAAGCGCTTAAAGAAGGCACTACTGATAAAAGCGCCTTGCTTTTTGCCAAGAGGGCATTGGATGAGGCGGCAGAAAAAGGAAAACAGAATATCAAATTTGTTGGCGCTCCCGGCGGCGCTAAAAAAGGCCTCGGAGAAGTTTGCACAATGCTTGGTGTAGTTTGCCTTGGCGCGGTGGTTGTCGCAGGCGCATACCTGACGCAAGCTCAGTCTACCGGCCCGCCGGATTCGCATTTAGGGCGCGCCTCGCTGTATCCGGTGATGACCGTGCCTTTTCTATTTGTCCTAGCGATAAAAGCCTTCCGTTACCTTCAGAAGTTATTTCAAGGAAAACATAATATTAAGCAGTTTGATTGGGAGAACGCCTTAGAGGCTCCCTGGAATGAAGCAGTGTGCGATCGTAAGGCGCAAGCCGCAGGCCCGGCATCAGAAAACGAAAAAAATTATTTCCATAATCAAAAACAGGTGCGCGAAGAATTCGTGCAGTTATTAAAAGAAATACACAACGGCGCCTTAACTAACTTTTTAGACTTTAAAAAAAGAATTATAGAGCTTAATAGGATTATGCTTACTGGCAAAGACGGTAATTGTATTTATATCCCTCCGACATTTGACCACTCTCTTTTTGAAGGATGCGTTTATGCCGAAGATAAAGATGCTAAAGTAAGAGGTATTGCCGGGTCCTTTGAGGATAGTATTGGGAATACAGATAAGCGCCTCAAAATTATATTTGAAGATATAAAAAGATTTCTTCTTTTTCCGTCAGTTAATCATATCGCGGATTTTTATTTTCACGCGCGGCCAAAAAATCAATATTACATTTATCAGAAAGCAAATCAGTCATTGTTTATGGGTATGTCCAACGCGATGTTGCGTATGCTGGGTTCATCCGGGATTGCTCATATAATCAGTTTAGACAGGATAGGCTATCGTTTTTCTTCGTGCGAACAATTTAGGCCATATTTTACCAGCGTTGTTGAGGCGAATAAAACAGGCAAGAAATTCGATTTCGGGGATACGATACTTAATTCTAAGGAGGTATCCGGCAGTCCGGCGCAGGACAAAAAAATCGGCGGCGCGCTTGGGACAAACAGTAGCCCGGTTATCCGTAATATGCTTATTCCTTTTACCGCAGCGTTTATTGCCTTAGGCGCGAAAGACCTTTTTGCCGCTGGAGCGTATCTGGCGCAAGCCCAGCCTACCGGAGCGCCGGTGCAGCATACTCAATTTGTTTCATTCCCACCTTACCTTTTACCCGTATTATTAACAATTATAGTAGCGCTTGGCCTGATGGCAATTTTCTCTAAGAATAGAGCTATGCCTCCCGACACAGATTCAGATAGCATGACTTTACCTAAGCGCGTTGAAGTTATAGAATTTTCTGGAACGAAAGTAGAAATTAAAGAATTCCATAATAATATATTTGAGGCGTGGCTTAAAAATGAACTTTTAGTCAGGATTGAATTTATTGAGAAGAAAAATGAAAAAGAAGAAACCGTATCTTTAGATGTTTGTTTTTGGCGGGTTGACCTAAGTAGTCAGAGTAAAGATTTAGTGCGCAGCGCCATAAAATATCTTACTGAATATTTTATGAAAGGATTCCCGGATACTACGCAAAGAAAGTATTTTTCCCATCCGGTCAGCCTGCTGCAGGAATTATTCTACAGGAATCTTATTTTGTTGAGAACAGGTACACGCAATGAGGATGTTTTCCAAAAAGACGCTTTTTCCAACCGCGACGGCGCTCCCGGGGACGGGCAGAAATTGATATCCAGGCGAGGCTTAAACCGCGGCGGGTTTGTGCGTTTTGCGAGAGATAAACACGACATGGATTTTGATAAATATTATTTTTGGTTAATCAACGCAGATAGAAATTATCCGCGCAGGGCAGCGATTTGGTTGTAAAAGGTAGACGCTTTATCTAAATACCTGCGGTGTATGATGTTACAATTAAAATCCGGGTGCGATGAATTAAATATGAGGGAAAAATATTTTTATGCATACCCGGAATTGTTTCATAAGTTATTGCATTGCAATACTTTAGCTAAAGCGTCTACCACTAATGGGGAAAAGAAAACGGTTGCAATTTGATTATTTTTACCATATACTTTAAATAGGCGCGAAAGATTTAACTTGTTTAAGACACATATGTTTAGAGTCCTTTATTAAGAGGAAAAATAAAATGCAAGAAGGCCGGCAGTTAACCCGATGGCAGATTAAGCGTAATATTAAAATCAAGCTGGATAATACCGCGCCCAGTGTTTATGAGGGGGTGCTTAAAGACTTGAATCTTAAGGGCATGCAGGTTGTTTTAGACGCCCGTCTTCCCTATCAGCGCCTTTTTAAAATGCAGCTTAGCCTTTCCGATGATATTATCCTAAATGTTGATGCCTGGATCATTTGGCATAGGCTTATTGACGGTGAGAATACCTATGGCGTATATTTTACTAAGATAAGCGACCAAGATAAAGAAAAAATCTACCAATTCTTAAGAGCGGATTTTCCGCAGCAAGTGGATAGGAAATGGTGGAAGGACAACGTTTCTAATAACGCTGATGACCAGTTCTCGCATGATAAAATTCCCCAGGATCAGAGGGTCTTCGCGCGTTTCCCGGCGGATTTTACAGTTAAATTCTTAAGCCCGGATTTTAATCAAGAGGGCGAAGCCAAGACCCAAGATATAAGCGCTAAAGGCTTAAGGATTTTAAGCAATACCCTTATCCCAATTAACAGCGCTTTGGAGCTATGGATCCATGCCTCAGCGCGCCAAGAGCCGGTATATGCCCGCGGCATGGTTTCTTGGTCAAAGATGATTAACAATGATTTTCACTCTGGCATAAATCTTGAGAAGGCGGATTTTATGAATTTGGCGCGGCTTTTAAGGCCGTAACTTAAAGGGCATTTAAGATATAATTATATATAGATTTTTCTTGAAAAGCTGATAATAATATGTTAAATATATATATTCCCCCCGTAGGGTAACAAACCTTGCGAAAAACCATTATTTAGCCGTATTCGTTTCCGAAATCCTAATACCTTAAACCAAAGGAATGACGGACAGATGAGGCAGTTATTTTTTAGGATGAGATTTATTTTGCTAGTGGCATTGTTATTATTTGCCGGATGCACCAGCCCTGCGCAAAATAAAACCAACACTATCACAGTCTGGCATTGGATGACTGACCGTGACCCCGCCTTTCAGGAATTAGCTAAACGTTATCAGGAAAAAACCGGTATCAAAGTTAACTTTGAGCTTTATGCCCCATCGGACGCCTATTCGCAGAAAGTGCGCGGCGCCGCTCAGGGCGCGACTCTGCCGGATATTTTTGGCGTTTTGGGCCAGAAGAGGGATTTTGCTTCTTTTATCAAGGCCGGCCATATTTTAGACCTAACTGCTTATATGGATGATGGCTTTGGCGCGTGGAGAAATAAATTTTTTGCCAAGGCCTTGGCAGTAAATGAATTTATCGAAGGAAATATTTATGATGTCAGGCCGGGGATTTACGGCGTGCCGCTGGATATTATGACTATCCAGATGGTCTATAATAAAACTTTATTAAAGCAATTGGGGTTTAACCCGCAGCTGGCGCCTCAAACCTTTACGCAATGGCTTGAAATGGGCAAGAGGATCAAAGAAGCCAAATTACAGGGCCTGGTTTCCGGATGGGGCGATGCCTGGATGATAGATTGTTTTGCTAATAATTATGCTTTTAATATCATGGGTAAAGATAAAGTCTTAGCTACCATCCGGGGAGAGGTTGCTTACACGGATCCTGACTGGATAAAGGTGTTTACTTTGTTTAAACAGATGAAGGATTCCGGCATTGTTTCCGACGGGATCTTGACCATGGAGAACAAAACCGCGGAACAGCTGTTTTCTAATCAAAGGGCTGTTTTTGCTTTTAACGGTTCGTGGTGCGTGAATGTATATAAATCAATGAATCCGTCTTTAGATTACGCCGCAATGCTTCCGCCCAAGTTTTCAGACAAATTTCCCATGAGCATCTGGGGAGGCGCGGGCTCCTCATTTATGGTCAATGCTAAATCAAAAAATAAAGAAGAGGCGGTAAAATTCTTAAAGTGGTTGACTTATGTTGATCAGCAGGCATATTTGGCAGAAATGACTTTAAATCTTCCGGCGAATAAAGAGGCGATGGGCAAGATCTCTGCGAATTTAGCGCAGTTTGCCAATAATATAGAATTAACCACGCATCCTAATGTTTGGGATGTTTCGGAATTTCCTTTGGTGCTGGAGAATCTGGACAGGGGATTGCAGTCGATTGTTCTGGGAGAAAAAACCCCCGAACAGGTGGCAAGCCAAGTGCAGAAGATTAAGCAACGCGAACTGAAAAAGAAACGCTGATGCGGATAAAATCTACTTTAGAAAATTATGCCTTTGTGCTGCCGGCGGTGGCGATTTTTTCTGTATTTTATATAATTCCGTTTATCTGGGTTTTTCAACTCGGGCTTTATGAATGGGATGGGATATCGCTCACACGTGTTTTTGTGGGCCTGGCTAATTTTAAAGAAATATTCTTTCAGGATGCGAGTTGGTGGCAGGCGATGGGCAATGCCGGGTATATTACTTTGATCGCGCTTACCTTTCAGAACATATTGGCATTTATGCTGGCCTGGGCGTGTGACCGTGAAATCCGGATGAAAAATTGGTATCGCTTGATATTTTTCATTCCTCCCATATTATCGGAAATAGTAGTGGGCATGGTGGGGCGTTTTATTATCAATGATATTGACGGAGCAAATATTATTAACCGCATGCTTATTCAGGTTGGTTTATCTAATTTAGCGCACAACTGGTTGTCTGATCCTAAGACTGTGCTTACTACCGTAGCAATAGTGCATTGCTGGAAGGGGTTTGGTTGGGGGTTTCTTATATTCTTGGCGGGGTTGCAAACTATTCCGCGCGAACTTTATGAAGCGGCGCGCGTTGACGGAGCAAATGCCTGGCAGTCTTTTCGCAAGATTACAGTCCCCTTGATGCTGCCGGTTATTGTTTTAGTGGGGATACTCACGGTCTTAGGCAGTATGCAGGTGTTTGCCTTGATCATTGGATTGGTAGCAGGAGAATTCGCCGGGCATACGTCAGTGCCGGTCTTAAGGATTTTAGCTTCAATGCGCGGCAGCTCGCGTTTTGGCTATGCCTGCGCGCAAGGGGTTACCTTTGGGTTGGTTCTGGTGGCTATTTCATTTATCCAGTATCGTTTTTCTGTCAAAGTAAAAACACGAGAATGAAAAACAGCGCTTATTACAAGATAAAGAAAGCCATTTTAAATTCCTTCATCCACTTATTTCTTATTAGTGTGGCTATTACCTGCCTTTATCCGTTATTGTGGATGGTTTGCGCAAGTTTCAAGACGCAAGATACGATTTTTTCAAGCGGTTCACTGATCCCGCGTAAATTTCATTTTGAAAACTATTTTAATGCCTGGCAACAAGGCGGATTCGGGGGGAATTTCTTAAACAGTATTTTCTATACTGTTTCGGTTGTGCTTGGGATCGTGGTTATTGCTTCTCTGGCGGGGTATGCTTTTTCCCGTTTTCGTTTTCCCGGGAAGAATGTGATGTTTTTAACTTTTATAGCGGCGATGATGATCCCTATTCCAGGAAGCTTTGTGGCGCTATACGTGCTCTTAAATAAATTACAATTAAGAGATACCTCTATCGGTTATATTTTATGCATGATCAATGTTGGCTTATCAAGCAGCATATTCCTGCTTAAAACCTTTTTTGACAAGATGCCAAAAGAGCTTGAGGACGCCGCGCGCATTGATGGTTGTTCCAAAATCGGCATCTGGTGGCATGTGGCATTGCCTTTTGCCAGGCCGATGATTGCGGTGGTGGTGGTTTTTAACGCGCTTAATGTTTGGAATGAATATGTTTTGGCCCTTGTGATATTTGACAATAAAAGCCTGATGCCGCTTCAGCGGGCATTAGTTTTGTTTCAGGGGGAATTTTTGACTAATTACCCGCTTTTGATGGCGGGATTGACTATAACCGCGCTTCCTATAATTATAGTGTATTTATTAATGCAGAAGCATATTGTCAGGGGAGTGATCCAAGCCAGCGTATTTGAATAAGCTTTTAAGGGCGGACAATAACATTGCTTAGGGCGGATATATTTGTTATAATGCAACACTTGTCGTTAAAAGGGGTTTTAATCAAAAACAGAAAGGTTAATTAATGGAACAATCAGCCGGTAAGTTAAAACACCATACTACAGCTAGCAAAGACCGTATTTCTATTTTTCAGAAATTAGCATATAGCATAGGGTCGCTGGTTAATCAATTCCAGGCCGCGGCTATTGGATCGCTGGTTATTGTTTTAAACTTAGGGTTAGGCATGAACCCGGCTTTAGTGGGCTTGATTGGGGCCATCCCGCGGCTTATTGATGCCTTTTCAGATCCATTGATCGGCCATAGTTCAGACAATACCCGGACCCGCTGGGGGCGACGTAAGCCTTGGATATTTTTTGGGGCTGTTACTTCGGGTGTTTTATTCGCGCTCATGTTCCAGCTGCATAAGGGGCATGTTGAAAGTTTCTATTTTTGGTACTTTTTAATAATCCAATGTTTCTTTGTTATTTCTTTTGCCTGTTATTCTATCCCCTGGATCGCGCTAGGGTATGAAATGACGCCTGATTATCATGAGCGTACCCGCTTGCAGGGATTCAGCAATTTTTTCGCTCAAATTGCCTGGCTTGTCGCGCCCTGGTTTTTTAAGCTGATGAATAACAAAGCGATGTTTACGGATATTGTCCATGGAGCGCGGTCTATATCTATTATGGTTGGGGTTTTTATCATAGTTGGAGGCATTCTTCCGGCTATTTTTAATAAAGAGCAATTCGCTGATTTGCCCAGGCCTAAGAAAGAAAAGGGATATTGGAATGTTATAAAGGGACTGTTGAGCAATTGCGCGACTTCTTTAAAGTGCATTCCCTTTGTTAAGCTTATCGCGGTAACATTCTTGATCTTCAACGGATTCATGTTAGCCAGCGCCTTTACGCTGTATGTTATTGTATATTATGTTTATGCTGGAGATTGGGGTAAAGGCGGAACATTATTGGGTTGGTTTGGAACGGCTAGTTCCATCTGTACTTTTATTGCAATTTCTTTGACTACCTGGATTTCCACAAAGCTTGGGAAAAGAAAGACCTTTTTAATTGCCATGTGCCTGGCAATTTTTGGTTATGCCTTGAAATGGATAGGGTATAATCCTCAACATCCCTATTTATTGATGATCGCTGTCCCGTTTCTGGCATTTCATCTGGGGGCGCTTTTTACCATGGTTCCTTCCATGGTTGCTGATGTCTGCGATCTGGACGAACTGCAAACCGGCACCCGCAGAGAAGGTATGTTTAGCGGTATTTATTGGTGGATACAAAAACTCGGGCAGGCAGGCGCCTCGGTTCTCTCCGGGGTTCTCTTAAATGTAACCGGCTTTAATATCGCGTTAGCCGCCAACCAGACGCCCAAGGCTTTATTGTATATGCGCCTGTGCGATATCGGCATTCCGATTGTTACTTCCCTGGCGGCAATTTTTATTATTATGACTTTTGACATGTCAGAGGCTAAGTGCCATGACGTTCGCATGCAGGTTGAAAGGCGAAGAGGAGAAAGACGAAGCGAAGAAAAGCGAGTTGAAGAAGAAAAGCGCAGAAAAGAAAGACGTGACTAGAGGAGTGATTGTAAAATGAAATTTCAGCGAAAAACGAAAAGCGCAAAGCGTAAAATTATAATTCAAAATTTAAAACTTTTAGTTTTAAGTTTTGGTTTTGCGTTTTTCGCTTTACATTTTGCGCTTGCAGAAGATAAGCCATCTTCCAGTGAATTAATTACTAAAGCTTGGGAAGCGCATGGTAAGTATGATGTAGAGGCGACTTTCCAATATACCAATCAGTGTATCCAGTTATATAAGCAAGAAGCGGCCCAAGAGCAGGCGTCATTAACAAGCCTTCCTAAAGATAAAGAAATCGCTTCCGTCCAGGCGCTAAATGATGTGGCGGTGGCCTATTTTATCCAGGCTGAAAGTTATATGCGCCAGGATAAAATTGAGGATGCCAAGAAAACCTTTCAGCTTATTATTGATAAATATTCTTTTGCGCAAAGCTGGGATCCGCGCGGATGGTATTGGCAGATTGCTGACGCCAGTAAAAAGAGCCTTGAGAAAATCAATACAGGTGTTATTGGGCAAGAGCAAAAACCTCAAGTCAGCCAGTTGGTCACAAAAATAATCCTTTATGACGCGGGCAGGGAAGAATTTGTGGATTATGCTAAATATGGCCAATTTATTGGGGCGGGCACAAAAGATTATAAATATGTGATTAATGATCAAGAGGGATTAAGCGCGGCTGTTGGCGAAGGCATTTATCCTAATACTACTTCTGTGCGCTGGGACCCGGAGTATAAAAAGGCCCTTAAAGAGAAACGGCTTGAGGGAAGCCACTGGGATTTTGTGCATTCTCCGGACCTGGAGGCGGCTTTCTTAAAATGGGCTACTGCTCCGGAATCGCCGGCCACCAAACTGTTTTATACAGGATTGATGTTTGAAAAGTCGGGGTTAATCAAGCAGGCGATCAAATGTTATTACGCCATTGTGGTGCATTTTCCGGGCAGTTACGGTTGGACCTATTGGCATACGCCTTGGTACATAGGGCAGGCCGCCGCAAGTAAAGTAATTTCTCTTTTGCGCAGCAACCCTCAAATCGGCTATCGGCTTACAGGCCTGGATATTAAGATAATAAATGGTTATGATAATAGTGTTGCTAATGACATTGTGATTGCCAACCCGGGCAAGTTTGAAAAGGTGACCTTTCTGCAAAAGATTACCCCTCGCCCGGCGTATGATTTATTGAACATTAAAAGGCGCCGCGGTAAAGGCAAGGTGCATCTTATCCAGTATAAGAACGGCGATTGGCAGATGATAGTTGATGGCAGGCCTTATATTATAAAAGGCATCACTTATGCCCCCACAAAGATAGGCGAATCCCCGGATGACAAAACATTGAGTGATTGGATGAAGAGTGATTTTAATAAAAACGGTAAGATTGATGGGCCGTATGACGCCTATGTGGACCGTAATAATAACGGCAAACAAGATTCCAATGAGCCTTCAGTTGGGGATTTTAGGCTGATGAAGATGATGGGCGTAAATACCATGAGGATATATCATCAGCCATTTCAGCCGGATAAACAAATATTGCGCCAGATGTATGAGAAATACGGCATAAGAGTAATCATGGGGGATTTCTTGGGTAAATATGCCATTGGTTCAGGGGCCTCCTGGAATCCGGGGACAGATTACAAGAACCCGGAGCATAAAAAGAATATGCTCGCATCTGTGAGAAAAATGGTGGAAGAATATAAAAATGAGCCTTATATTTTGTTTTGGCTTTTGGGAAATGAAAATGTCTATGGTTATGCTTGCAACGCGGACAAAGAGCCGGACGCTTATTTTTCTTTTGTCAACCAGGCGGCGGAAATGATCAAATCTATTGACACAGCCCATCCGGTTGCTATTTGCAACGGAGATGTGCTATACTTAAATAGTTTCTCTAAGAACGCCCCAGCTGTGGACATTTTCGGCATTAATGCCTACAGGGGGGATTATGGCTTTGGATTTTTGTGGAAGCAGGTAAAAGAAGCAGCAGATGTCCCGGTATTTATCACAGAATACGGCTGTCCTGCTTATTCTCAAGGCAGGTTACCAGAAGAAGGCGAACAGCTTCAGGCTAACTACCATAAGGCAGCATGGGAAGATATCGCTATGAATATGGCTTTTCAAGAAGGCGCCGGTAATTCTATCGGGGCAGTAGTTTTTGAGTGGGTGGATGAATGGTGGAAGGCTTATGAGCCAAGCCTGCATGATACTAAAGGTATCGCTATAGGCCCGTTTCCGGACGGATATTACTATGAAGAATGGTTTGGCCTTTGTTCGCAAGGCCAAGGCAAAGATAGCCCATTCTTGAGGCATTTACGCAAATCTTATTATTTATATCAAAAGCTTTGGAGGTAGAAAGGGGGATTAAAAGTTCAAAACTAAAAACTAAAAATTCAAAATTAGAGAATAAAAACAGAAAAGAGTGCTTAAAATAGATAAAAATAAAAAGGAGGAAGTAAAATGAAGAAATTGGCATTAATGGCAATTGCCGTGTTAGGCTTGGTAGGGATAGTCTCTGTGGCTGTTGCTGAAGAGTCTGCGCCGGCTGCCGCGCCTGCGCTGGCCTCAACGGACAAGGTGTTTGGTGTTTATGCGGATAAGCGTTCTCCAGAAAACCACTATATCCCTTCTGGTTGGATGGGAGATACGGGTGATGTGATCATGAATGATCAGGAAATGAACAATGCCCATTCTGGCGCAAGCTGCCTGAAATTTATTTATTCTGCGAAAAGATCCCAAGGCCAGGGCTGGGTAGGGGTTTATTGGCAGAATCCAGCGAATAACTGGGGTTCTAAAAAAGGCGGCTTTGATTTAACCGGCATGAACAAGATTGTTTTCTGGGCGCGCGGTGAAAAAGGCGGAGAAGTTATCCAGAAGTTTATTTTAGGAGGCATTAAAGGAACATATCCTGATTCTGCTACTGTTGAGATGGGCCCTGTGGAATTAACTGACGCATGGAAAGAATACAGCATTAATTTAGCCGGCAAAGACCTTTCTTATATAAGCGCAGGTTTTGGCTGGGTGACTAACGCTGATGTCAATCCTAACGGCGCTACATTTTATATTGATGATATTAGATTTGAAATGGACCCGACTTTGAAGCCAGAGGGAAGAAAACAGGAAGCTATGCCTTTTTACGTGTTTTCAGACCGTTCGTCAGCCAAGAATCATTTTATTCCAGCGGGATGGATGGGCGATTACAGCGATATCAAGATCGATACTAACAGCAAAGAAGATCCCTATTTAGGCGATACCTGTATTAAGATTACCTATAACAATAAAGCTACTCAAGGTTCGCGCTGGGCAGGGACTTATTGGCAGAATCCAGCGAATAACTGGGGAAGCGTAGATGCCGGGTATGATCTTTCTAAAGCTGTCAAAGTTACTTTCTGGGCGCGCGGTGAAAAAGGCGGAGAAAGAATTGAAGAATTCAAGCTAGGAGGCATTATGGGTGAATTCTCTGATTCTGATAGCTCCGGAATAGGTCCAGTTATATTAAATAAAGAATGGACCCAGTACACAATTGATTTGAAAGGAAAGGATCTTTCTTATATTATTGGAGGTTTTTGCTGGGCGACTAATCTTGATGTTAATCCTGACGGCGTAGTATTCTCTCTTGATGAAATAAAGTATGAATAAAACAGAATTTAGGATTCGGAATTCGAATAAAGGGGACGGTTCGAATAAAGGGGACGGTTCTATTTTTATGCTGAAAAATAGAACCGTCCCCTTGTTTCTGTTCTTTTTGGCGGTATCTTTTGGTGTTTCTTTTGCTGCGCCTAAGCCCTCTGTTTATATAAAAAAATCAACGAATAGCCGGTATCAATTAATGGTAGATGGAAAACCATTTGTTATCAAAGGGGTTTGCTATAATCCTGTTTCTGTGGGGCAAGGCCATGAATATGAATGGTATCAGGACCCCCATAAGCCGTGGTTGGTAGACGGCAAACTAATGCAGGATATGGGCATTAACGCAGTGCGCTTGTATGAATCAGGCGAAGACCCGGAGAAAGTCAGGCTTGTCATAAGAGATCTCTATGAGAAATTTGGTATTCGCACCGCGTTAGGAAGCTGGCTGGGGTTTTGGAATTATCCCTGTCCATTCTACGGAAATCAAGAATTCCAGAAAAAAATAAAGAATGAAGTCTTGGAAATGGTGCGCCTTTACAAAGATGAACCCGGGGTGTTGTGCTGGATCTTGGGTAACGAAAATAATTATTCCTGTTTGGGCAGGGTTAACCCGTGGTCCACAGAAGAAATAGACAATGAAAAAGACCCCCGTGCCCAGCAATCTATGCGCGCCAAGATTTATTATTCGTATGTTAATGATATAGCCCGGGAAATAAAGAAAATTGACACAGCCCATCCGGTTGCCTTAGGAAACGGTGAATTGTTTGGCCTTGATACTGCTTCTTTGGTTTGTAAAGACATTGATATTATTGCTTGTATTATTTACCGAGGGAAAAGTTTCGGTAATTTCTTTAGCTCTTTAAAGACAACTTTTGACCTTCCGGTATTCTTATCTGAGTTTGGCGCAGATTGTTATGACGCCTACAACCAAAAAGAAGACCAGCAGATGCAGGCATTCTTTTTGGAATCACAGTGGCGGCAGATCTACAACAATCTTTATTCCAGCAGCCAAGGAGAAGGAAATTGTTTGGGCGGTTTTATGTTTGAATGGACTGATGAATGGTGGAAGAATAATGAATCTAACCCCGGCAGCTGGAAAGTTCATGACACCGGTTCCAACTGGTCTAACGGAAGTTATTATTTTGATAACCAGGCGCCCGGGAATAAGAATATGAATGAGGAATGGTTTGGGATCGTGGGATTGTCCGAAGAAACAGAAGGCGCACAGTCTGCCGGCGGGCAGGGTTTAAATAAAAGGATTCCCCGTCAGGCTTATTATGTGATCAGGGAATTTTGGAAAAATCCTCAAGAAGCCAGTTCGACCAATAAAAAGAGGTAATTGCATGAAAAGGCGCGCTTTGTGTTTCATCTTAAGGCGCGATATTTTCCACACCAGCCCGGGAACAAAACTTGTCAATTTAGCGGTTTCTTCCGCAAGCGGATTTGCAGGTAAGTCGCCCTAAGCAATACCGCTTGACTATCCCCTCGTGATTGGTTATAATTTTTTATTAACCTATAAATCTTGAATGATTTATCCCAAGCGTCAGATCATCCAGCTTCTCGCCCAGAATGGGTTGTTAAAGGCCTCCCAGGTTGGCGAGGTTTTTTCTCTGCAGGCTGCCAATAATAAGCCTTTAAGCCTGGTTTTAACAGAGGATATTCTGATCAATAAGCAGAAGCTTGAAGGTTTTATCAAATCCAATTGCCCCGTTCCCGAATTTGACATTTCCCAGCTTACTATCCGAGCCGAAACATTAAGTTTCGTATCAGAGCAGAATGCGCGCAAATACCGTATTTTCCCCTTAATAAAGACTGAAAACGGGATTCTTTTAGCTATAGCAAATCTCAGCACCGTTGTTGATTTAGAGGATATTCAAGAGGCATCAGGCCATAAAATCAATCCAGTTGTTATAGCTGGCGCTGAAATGGATAAATTATTGCATCATTATTACGGCGTTCAGCTGGGAGATAAGCCCGAAGAAGCAAATATGGAAATGGAAGATATCTTAGGAGATAGCCTTTCGGATATTTCCATTAAGACAAGAGGTGAGTTTGACGCGCAAGACCTGGCGCAGATTACCCAGGAGATGCCCATTGTTAAAGCGACAAATTTTATTATGGATAAAGCTATTGACGCAAAGGCAAGCGATGTGTTGATTGAGCCTTTGGAAGGGGCAACTAGGATACGTTTCCGTATTGATGGGGTATACCGGCATATAGAAAGCCTGCCGCGGGCTTTTCATCCTTTTATTGTGTCGCGCATTAAGGTCATATCGGATCTGGATATAGCGGAGCACCGTTTCCCTCAAGATGGCCAGTTTAAGATTAGAAGAAAAGACAAGGAAGTTGATTTTCGTGTTTCATCATACCCAACGATATTGGGCGAGAAAGTGGCGATCAGGATATTGGATAAATCTTTAGGGTTATTGGATTTAAATAAGTTAGGCTTAACAGATGCGGTTATATCCGGGCTTAAAAAAGCCGCCCAATTGCCCCACGGCATGCTTTTGGTTTGTGGGCCCACAGGTTCAGGCAAAACCTCTACTTTGTATTCTTTATTAAAATATGTGCATACCCCAGAAAAAAATATTATTACCGTTGAAGATCCTGTTGAATATCAGCTAAAAGGGATTAACCAGGTGTCTATTAATATCAAAACTGGGCTGAACTTTAGCCGTTGCCTACGTTCTATTCTAAGGCAAGACCCAGATATTATCATGATCGGCGAGATCCGAGATTTTGAGACTGTAGATATCGCTATTAAAGCGGCGTTAACCGGGCATTTGGTTTTAAGCACGCTTCATACTACTACTGCTGCCGGGTCGGTAGTGCGCCTGTTGGATATGGGGGTGGAGTCATTCTTGATTAACGCTTCATTGATCGCCATTGTTTCACAAAGATTAGCGCGCAGGATCTGCGTACATTGCAAAGAGCCTGTTCCATCGCAGCCGTATTTTCGCGGGAAAGGCTGTAAAGAATGCATGGGTACAGGATATAAGGGGCGGATTTTATTGGCCGAGGTTTTACATCTAACAGCCGTGATTAAAGATGCTATCGTGGGCAAGAATATTGAAGAGAAGGTGATTAAAGAAATAGCCCGCAAGGAAGGCATGCGCACTTTAAGGGAAGAGGCGCAGGAATTAGCCCGCGCCGGCATAATAACTATAGAAGAGGTCTTGCGGGTAACCCCTGCGGATTAGAAAATATGGGCAAAACCAAATTAAATTTTATCAAGATCTTAACCGATGCCAATAAGATAACCACCGAAGATATAGAGAAGGCAATTTCTATTCAAAGAAAGACCGGCAAGGAAATAAAAGAAGTGCTTATCTCTGAAGGTTTTATTAATGAGGAAGACCTTCTTTCTTTAGTGGCGTATCATTTGAATGTGCCTTTTATTGATCCTTACAAATATGAGCTTGACCCGCGGCTTGTAGCTTCTATTCCCGAAGAAATAGTGCGTAAATATTCTTTTCTGCCGCTTTACAAGATAGGGGATACCCTTCTTGTGGCTATCGCGGAGCCCATGGATATTATTACTTTGGATAACCTGCGCCTTTCTTTGAAGTGTGAAATAAAACAGGTTTTGGCTAAGGAAAAGGCGGTCAATGACTGCATTAATAATTTCTACACTCAGCTGCAAAGCCTTCCGGAAATTTTAGCTTACGATGAAAAAGAAAAGTCTATGCAGATCATAAGGACTGAAGAATTGGATGATAGCGATTCCGCGGATCTTATTCAGGAAAGCCAGAAAGGCCCGATAGTAGAGGCGGTCAACCGGATTATAGGCGAAGCTATTCAGCAGAGGGCGTCAGATATACATCTTGAACCAACAGAAGAAGATTTGACTGTGCGCTACCGCATAGACGGGATAATGCACAAAGCTTATGGCCTGCCCAAAAAGGTGCAACGCGGCATTGCCGCGCGCATAAAAATACTTTCCAATCTTGATATTACTAAATTTTATCTTCCTCAAGACGGAAGGTTCCCATTGGTGGCCTATGGCAGACAGATTGATTTCCGTGTTTCTTCGCTTCCCACTATTTACGGAGAAAAATTCGTTTTAAGGATCCTGGATAAAGCTAAGGCAATGGTCAGCTTAACGGATCTGGGATTTTCAGAGCAGTCTTTGAGGCTTTTGCAGGAAGCTTTGTCTAAAGACCACGGGATGATCCTGATTACCGGGCCCACGGGAAGCGGTAAATCTACTACGCTTTATTCGGTTTTAAAAGAATTAAATACTATGGAACGCCATGTGGTTACAATTGAGGACCCGGTTGAATATCAGTTGGATGGTATTGGCCAGACGCATATACGATCGGATATAGATTTTACCTTTGCCACCGCGCTGCGCGGGGTATTAAGGCAAAGCCCGGATATTATCATGATCGGAGAAATCCGCGATACTGAAACAGCGGATATCGCTATTAAGGCTTCGCTTATAGGTCAACTTATATTAAGCACCCTTCATACCAATGATTCAGTAAGCGCCTTTGCCCGGCTTATTGATATGGGGGTAGAGAGGTATTTGGTGGCGTCTTCACTTATTCTTGTTTGCGCCCAGAGGCTCTGCCGTAAGATCTGCGATAATTGCAAGGAGGAATTTACTGACGCTCCTGAATTTATGATCAAAGAATTGGGCCTTAAGGTTACAGGTTCTGGAAAGTTTTATCATGGCCGCGGATGCAATTCTTGTTTAAATACCGGATATAAGGGCAGGATCGCGCTTTTAGAAGCGTTTAATGTTGACGATTATATTAAAAGCCAAGTCATAAGAGAGGTGCCTTTAGAGCAAGTAAGGGATGAGGCGATAAAAAACGGAAAGCTTATTACCTTGCGTCAGGACGGGTTTGAAAAGGTGTTTAATGGGGTTACTACCCTTGAAGAGGTATATCGGGTAACAGCTAAGGACTAAGAAAATATGCACTCCCAAAGCAATGAAAATTTAGCGTATATAGACGATCTTACCGGATTTTTTAACCGCCGCTATCTGTATTCATATCTTCCGGTAGCTTTACAGGAAGCCGAGGGCGCAGGATATAAGATATGGCTGTTTATGCTGGATGTTGACGGCTTTAAGATGATCAATGATACCTATGGCCACTTAACAGGAGATCAGCTTTTAAAAGAGCTTTCCCGAATTATCAAAGATAATACTAAGGCCGTAGATAAAAGGATAAGATACGCTGGCGATGAATTTACAGTGATCCTTCCTAATGTTGAAGAGCAGATTGTTAAAAACATCGCCCAACGGCTTATCTCTAAGATCTCGGAACACAGGTTTAAAGAGCCGTCCTCCGGAAGAGATATCCATATTACCGTAAGCGTTGGAATTGCCGGATTCCCAACGCATGCCAAAACACACCTTGGGCTTATAAAGTTAGCGGATCAAGCCTTGTATGTGGCCAAGGAAAAAGGCAAGAACTGCATGGCGGTTGTTTCTGATATTGACGGCGAAGCCTTTTGGAAAAAGAACCTTATGGAAAGGTTTCCCGCGCCTGTTTTTATCAACCGGGAAAAAGAAACCAATAGTTTCATTTACGCCTTGGATACTCTGCCTCAAAGCGGGCAGCGCATGCTTTTAATAGAGGGCCCTTCTGGTATCGGGAAAAGCAGGCTTTTGGCTAATTTTGAGAAATTAGCTGCCACCTCAACAATATCAGTAAATCCAGGGATTTTAAGCGCGCGGCTCGTAGAAAAGATGCTGCATCAGCCGTTCCACGCCATTGGTCAGGCCGTAGATAGTTTTCTGACAAATATAGAAGTTCTCACCCCGGACGCATTAGCAGGGCTTACCCAGCAGGAAAGAGATTATTTATTTAATTTTATACCCGGATTATCCGAACTGATTAAAGCGCATCCTGTAAATGACATCGGACATGATGAACAGGCCGGCCAGAAAGAATTATTGTCGCAAGCGTTAGTTAAATTCATTATAAATATTTCCAAAGACAGAAGGATGTGTTTTATTTTTGATGATATGCAGTATATGGATCCGGATAGTTTACAAGTTGTTACGTCCATGATTCAGGAAAAAATAAGGTTTCCGGCGCTTATTATCGGGGCGTTTTCTAATGAAGAACTGGTTATTCCCCAAATTGGCGATTCCGCGCTTAAGGGCTTGCTGGAAACTAAAGCCTCCGGCGGGCAGTTTGAACTATTGTCTTTAAGCGGTTTAGATAGAGCTAAAACACAAGAAATGGTAGAGTCCATTATTGAAGGCCTTAACATGCCGGATAGTTTTTATGATCTTTTATACAATAAAACAGCGGGAAATCCGCTTTTTATTGAAGAGTCTATTAAGTATATGGTTGAAAAAGGGTTTATATATTATTCCGCCGGCGCTTGGGCCTATAAGGATATCAATGAAGCCGATTTGCCAGGCTCTATAGAAAAAGCTATTATTTCCCGTATTGAGGATTTGGATGAAGACACCCGCAATATGATTGCCAAGGCGGCTGTCATCGGAGAAGATTTCCAGGTAGATTTGCTGCAGAAGATCGACAGTGAAGACAGGGGTTATGTTTTGGATCTTGTGGAGGCTGCCAAGAAAATAGGCTTAGTTTATGAAAAAGGCGTCCAAGGAAAAGACGAATTTAGTTTTTTTACCAATAAAATAAGAAATGTTATTCTGGATGCTTTAGGAGGCGCTAAAGAGCGCGATTTGCATTCGCGTTTGGGGAAGGTTACCGAAAAGCTAAACCCCGATAAGATAAACGGCATAGCCGGAGAATTGTATTATCACTTTAAGAAAGCTGAAGATGACCTGCGCGCCAAACAGTACGCGAAGATTATTGACGAAGGTAAGGGGATCTTTTATGACCGCACCATAGATTACGCCCATTCATTGTTAAAGGATGCCGTGCAGGATAAGATGCTTGTTGTTTTAAGCAAAAAGGCATGGCAGGAAATCCCCGCTTTTATACGCAATATTTGCATCGCGGTTGAAAATTATATTTTGTATCCCGCGCAAAATGAAATGGTCCAGCGCTCCATAAAAAACCTTTTTGAAAAGATGGCAGTTATCTTTAATGAGGCGGGGGTTTTAAGCATAGCTGTCGTAGGGCAGAGTATTATCGTTAATAACCGCAGAATAGGTAAAGAATTGTCAGGCCTTTTTGTTAATACTCTGGTGAAATTCTTTAAGGATGTCAATATTGAGAATGCCTCTTTTGCTAAGGAAGTTTCCCTTGAAGAAGTTACGTTATTTATAGAATTATTAAGTAAAGGCTCCCGCGAGGGCGAAGAAACAGCAGCGCATCTTATGCGGGAGGGTAAATTCACCCATATACAAATACATGAAACCATATATAACCTTTCCAGCAAGCGTATCCACGAAAGGGACAATCTGCAAGAAGTTATGCTTATTGACTATCTTTTGGGGAAAATGCCTTTGGCTACTGACCCCCAGGGTAAGATTACCAATCACGCGCAAGATATCATGCAGGCGTTAGATAAGATTGGGGATCAGGTTAGCGCAAAGACCGGCAGGGACAAGGAAGAGGTAAAAGCGCAGATCATGTCCGAGAGCATTCAGCGTATGGGCAAAAAATTCTTAGGTCAGGACAAGAATTGGCCGCAGTATAAAGAAAGCCTGGCCAAGACCCTTCTTTCCATGGAGCCGACATTAAGGGCCAATATTTTATCCGGGCCAAACGTTACGCAAGAAGCAAATGGCCCTTCGGCTAAGCCTGCTTCTTTCTCGGCAGGAGTTGATATTGTTAAGGAATTAAGTTTTAAAATGCCCGATGATGTTATTACGGACACGCTTATTAAGCAGTATGCCAATCCGCAAACAGATATAAGAAAATTCCATGAAACAGTGAAGCGTTTGATTAATTCTGTGGAGCAAAAAGAAAATCTGCTTCCGGTAATAAGGGGAAAACTCTTAAATCTGGGGGCAAATCAAAAAGAATGCGACTGGTTTCTGGATCCGTCTTTATGGGCAAAAACAGACCCAAGAGATAAATTGGATACTTTCTTAAGTTGGCCGGGCAGTAAATTAAAAAAAATCCTTTGCCTTTTTGATATTGCGTTGTTGGTCAAACAATTGTTAGATAGTAAATCCGGAGATAAGGTTAAGATTCTGCTTGATAAGATAATAAGCCTGTTTAATGAAAAGACGCTTTCGGAAAGCCTGTTCCTAAGCTTTGTCAAAGACCTGCTTGATATTTTAATTGATAGGTCAGAAATAGAATTGCTTAAAGATTGTTTTGCCGCGGTTAATGTAAACTTTAAGGATAATAAGAAATTCATAGTTGAAATAATAAAACCCATCCTTGATAAGCTGCTTAAGATAGCAATAGATAAAAAAGACGCGATGCTGCTGGAGCAGGTGTTGTCTTTATTATCTGAAGATAAAAAAACGGCAAAAGACGCCCAGAAAAGCATCCAGCCTATTGCTGAGAGATTTGTTCAGCAGCTTTTGGAAAGAATAGACGCTAATAAAGACTGGCAAGATATACAAGAGCCGGTTATGCTTCTTAAGGATTACACCGCAGGTTTTCTCGTTAACGAAGCATTATGTGAAAAAGGTGTTCCGGAAGGCAAATATTTTGAGGCTTATTTACGCCGTCATACCATTGGGAAGATATTGGCATCTATGCCGGTGGACCTGGTGTGCCGTTTTCTCCCCGCAGAGCGTTTTAATGATGTGCATATCGCGGTAGTAAAAAATTTAATTGAGCTTGTGGGGGCGATGGATAGAGAGGAGGCCTTAGATGCCTTGGTCCCAGCTTTAAATCATAGCGACATTAATATAAAAAGAAAAGCCATTTTTGTTTTAAGCAAAATGCGGGGGTTAAGAAGCGCCCAGCTTATCGCGTCTTGTTCTTCGGATGAATCCGGACATATCCGCTCACAGGCTATCCATGTGCTTCAGGAAAGGCCTGATAGTTTTGCTAAGCAGGTACTTTCAGAGCTGCTAAAAGAGCAGAAGCCGTGAAACGGTTGAATAGTGTTGCAATATTTGGCAAAATAAGATAATATTATAGAGGTAAAATCTTAAGGGATGAATAATGTATAAAAGGAAGAGCCAAGAGCATTCCCAGCGCATTGTCGCTAAGACCAGCCTTTTAGGGCAGCTTTTAGTTAATAAGGGGGTCATATCTTCTGAAAAGCTTGATCAGGCGCTTATCGCGCAAAGGCAAAAAGGCGGCATGTTGGGAGAGGTGCTTGTGGAGATGGGGTTTATTTCACAGGAGGCCTTAAGCATGGCGCTTGCTAATCAGTCGGAGATCATCTATATGCCCATTGAAAAATATAAAATAACCAAAGACTTGGTAAAGCTTATCCCTAAAGAAATAGCTTCTAAACATTTTTGCGTCCCTTTGGAGAAAATAGGCAATGTCCTTGTGGTTGCTATGGGCAATCCTTTAGATAAAGAAGCCGTAATTGAGGTTGAGAAAAGCTCAAGATGCAAGGTGGTTTCAATGATCGCAACCAAGGAACAGATTCTAAAGGTGATAAAAGAATATTACAAATAAGGCTTTAACCGCATATGGCAAAATTTACTTATACTGCGCGCGACCAAAAGGCCCAATCCATAACCGGGGTTATTGAAGCTCAAGAAAAATCCTCTGCCGTTAAAGAGCTTAAGAAACGGGGCTTGACCATTATTGATCTTTTTGAAGGCGAGGGGCAAAAGAAATTTAGCTCCCTATCATTTGGTGGGGCAAAGATAAAATCCATGGATTTGGTTGTTTTTTCCCGACAGCTGGCTACTCTTATTGATTCCGGAGTATCCCTGATCACAGCTTTAAATGTGCTCCATGATCAAGTGGAGAATCCTAAGTTAAAAGAGATAATTGTGAACATTAAGAATGATATTGAGTCTGGAAACAGCCTTTCCGCCTCTTTCGCCAAATATCCCAAGGCATTTCCGGGGATATTCACAAACATGATCAAGGCCGGCGAATCAAGCGGCAGCCTTAATGAAATATTGGAGAGGGTCGCAGATTATCTGGAGCGTTCGGAAAACCTTTCACGTAAAGTAAAATCCAGCATGACTTATCCTACCCTGGTTGTAGGCATGGCGGGCATTATTATAGCTTTCTTGATGATCAAGGTGGTACCGACTTTTAAGAATATCTTTACTAGCCTGGGAGGAAACCTTCCGGCTCCTACCCAATTTTTAATTACAGCCAGCGACCTATCCGTTAGGTATTTTCCTGTTTTATTTATTCTTGTAATTGTGGGGATTGTGGCCTTGAACAGGTATATCAGCTCTGCTTCAGGCAGGATAAATTTTGACAGTTTTAAGCTTAAAATGCCTATATTCGGGGTGATTATAAGTAAAATCTGCATTAGTCGCTTTACCCGCACATTAGCAACATTGGTAAAAAGCGGGGTAAGTATTTTAGAGGCATTTGAAATAGCGGGTAAGGTTTCAGGAAACAAAATAATTGAAATGGCTACCGAGCAGATAAGGTCAAACATGCGAGCGGGAGAGAATATTTCAGAGCCGATGGAAGAGACCGGAAAATTCCCGCCTTTTGTAGTTAAGATGATAGCCGTGGGAGAGCAGACAGGCGAATTAGAAAGAATGCTTACTAAGATTTCAGATTATTACGAGACGCAAGTCAATGATTCTATGTCTGAAATGACCTCTATGATCGAACCTTTGATAATTTCCTTTCTTGGGGTAACTATCGGTTTTATTGTGGTGGCGATGTTCATGCCGATATTCCAGTTAACCACCCTTATAAATAAATAATCAACCTGCGTTTTATAAAGTTTGGGATTATGCTTCTTCTAGGGCTAAACCCGCGGCAACTGCCATGAAAGGCGCTTGTTCAGCGATCTTCTCTTTTGCTATGGAAGGCGCAAAGGTGATATTTTTGAAGGGGTCAAGAGGGTTGATTTGGATGCCCAAATATCCGCTTAGGAATTCCTTAAGGCCATAGAGTAAGCATGACCCACCGGACAGATAAATCTCATCAATCTTTTTCTCGGTTAAGTTTTCGTAAAAATCAATAGAGACAAATATTTCATTTAGAAGCGTGGCTAGTGTGGTTTTTATGGTTTTGGCCAATTCTATATCCTGCGAACTTAATTTTAATTTTATTTCTTCGGCGGCATCCTTAGCGATATTGAGTTTATTCTGGATAATGGAGGTAACAGTCTCTCCCCCAAAGCGGGTATCGCGCACAAAATAGGGAGTTTTGTCCCTGGTGATAATAAGATTAGTGGTTCTCTCGCCTATATTCAGCACTGTAACGTTAGATTTTATTTTATCAGGATAGTTAAAGCAGAATATATTCATCAAACACAACGCGTCCATAGTTATTATCTTGGGCGTTAATTCCGCTTTTTCCAGCATTGAAATATACTTGTCCAACAGCTCTTTTTTTGTGGCTACCAAAAAGACATGCATTTTATTCTTAGCTGTTGTGTCCTCTCCGGTAATAAAGAAATCCGTGTATACTTCTTCCGGCTTAAAGGGTATATGTTCCTCAAGCTCGTAACTTATGGCTTTTTTTAATTCATCATAACTCATCTTGGGCATGGATAAATACCGAGCGATCACTCCATCTCCGGAAACAGCCACGTTGACCTTGCTTGAGGAGATCTTATTATCGTTAAAGATCTTTTTTATTTCATCGGATATGTTTTTAGACTGGCGGATATCCTGCATGGCCATGGATGTAACCTGTGCCGAGTTTTTTGTCGCGTCAAGCTCAATAAGTTTTAGCTGGGAGCTTCCGATATCCAGGCCGATTGACTTACTGGGCTTTTTGGAGAAGAAAGGGAATTTCATTTTCATTGCTTCTTTCTTGGGGAAGGCGGTTGCTGCGTTTGAAAATAATTTTCAATAGCCTGATTTCTTAATGCTTCTTTTTTCTTGTTTGTCAGGCCTACTAATTCTTCATGTGCGCCTTTGTAATTTATCTGCTCGGAAGAGCTTGCTAGGTTGGTTTCCATGATGTGCGGGGAGATAAAAATTATTAATTCATTATCTACGTCTGTTTTGACTATTTTACTGAATAAAATCTTTCCGATAAAAGGGATATCCCCTAAGACAGGGACTTTAGTTACGGTGTAAGTCTTGTCTTTTTTACGTAAACCACCGATTACCGCTACTTCTCCGTCTTTTAGCATGAAATTTGTTTCTATTTTTCTGGCATCTATCTGCGGCTGGTTATTAACGTAGGCTGCGATATAACTGTGTTCGCCTTTTACCGCTAAAGAGATAAACTGATCTTTTGTAATATGCGGGGTAACCAATATTTTTAAGCCAGCATCTTTAAATGAGGTGCTGACCACGGTTCCTTGTTCTGTGGTAGATTGAGATTGATAAGGGACTTGTTCAAGAATTTCTATGGAGGCTTCTTTGTTATCCAGGGTCATTACTTTAGGATTGGCCAGGATGTTTACCCGGGCATCTTCGGAAAAAAGCCTTAAGGTGCTGGCTAGGTCTAATCCTGATAGAATAGGCTTGGCATAGGAAAAATCCATAACTCCGGCCATTCCGTTTTGATCGCCCACAGGATATTGCCAATATTGGCGGTCTGTGCCGTGTTTGTTGCTCATAAGGGTCATATCCACGCCTTGTCGGTAGGTGTTGCTGCCTTTAAAACTGACGATCAGGGTTTCTACCATGACCTGCGGGATGCGGGTGTCAAGCTTGGAGATTACTTCTTCAAGCTTGGGGAATGTTTCTTGCGAATCGCTTATGATCAGAGAATTTGTGGAGGCGTTTATTTCAATATTGCCGCGGGGAGAAAGCATTTTGGTTAATGATTTTTGTATTTCATCGGCCCTGGCAAAATTAAGCGAAATGATTTTTAAAGACAGGGGAAGGGTGTCGTCCTCTTTTTTCAAAGAATCTAAGGTCATCACCCGGATAATGTTTTCCTGTATTTTATAGGTTAATTGGTTGGTTTTGAGGATATTGTCAAGCGCGGTATTCCAGGTAACGTTTTTAAGGTTGATATTTACTGTCGCTTTGACGTCTTTATCCAAGATGACATTCATCCCGCTTGCCTGGGCGATCACTTTAAGCGCGTCTTCAATATTCACATCGCGCAAATTCAGGCTTATAAGATTAGATGCGGTTTTTGTTTCTTGCTGGTCTTGGGAAAGTAAAAGAGACGGGCACATTCCCATAAAGAATAGGATCAGGGTAATTATAGCGATTGTTTTTTTAGTTTTTAGCTGAAAGCTGAAAGCTGAAAGCTGATAGCTGACACTATTTTTTCCCTGCATTTTTCTCCTGTTCCCACTTTAATTCAAATATTTTATCGGCGTAACTTACAATTACCCGGTCAAAATATATTTTCTCGATTTTTAACTCTTTGATCGTGTCTGCTTCTTTGACCATTTCTCCGTCAATTATCGCGTAAAATGTTCCGGAGAGGTCGCTTATCCCCATTAAGTTTACTTTTGGGATGCTTGCTTCATCAACCGGCCGCTTAAACTCTTTGCGCAAGTTCCCGTTATTATCCACTAAAGGGATAAAAGGATCACGGCTTTCTTCAGCGCTATTATAATTGATTTCTTTTGTTTGTGCAAATGCAATTATAAATATATTTATAGCGGATAAGAAAACCAAGAAAGCTTTCATGTTATGAATTTTATGGCGCATTTTATTTAGCATTAGCCACCAATAGGGGGACTTTTAGGTTAATTTGCACCTCATGTTCCCATATATTAGAAGGCACCCCCCGGATCCTTATGTCTTCAACGCTTATGAATTTATCGGTTTTTTCTATTTTGTCCAACAGCGTGATTAATTGATGATAATTGCAGACAATATCCACTTTAACCGGTAAATTATCAATATACATATCATCCCTGTTGGGGATTTCCATTTTTTGCCTTTCAAAAGGCTCGATGTTTTTAAAGCTTATCTTTGTTGCTGCGGCGATCTTATTTAACACAACAAATATTTCTTCGGCGCTTATGAAGAATTTATCCGCCAACTGCAAGATTTGTTTTTGCGATTTTTTAAATTCTTCTTCTGTGGCTTGCTGGTTAACGTTGATGTGGCTGCCTAAATTTATTTGTTGTAAGGACAGAGAAATCTTTTCATCAATGGCCTTGTTTTTATTCCACAATGATAATGCGAATGGGTAATATGCAGCCACTAATATCGCAGCAACAATAATGATTATTATTTTCTGGACCTTGGGATTATTTAAGATTTCGTTTATACTTTGCATATTATTCTGACGAGCAGGTAATAGTGAAATTCATTACCGTTAAATTGCCTTTTTTGACTGATTGCAGCTGCCCCATCTTAAAGACAGCGAATGTTTGATTAAAATCAGGGCTTGCTTTAATTTTTTCTATGAAGTTTGTTATAGCGGAAATAATTTCTGCTTCTATTACGCTGGTCGCGCTTCCCTCAAGGACGATCTTTTCAGATTTCTTAGGCGCATCCCTGTTTTCTTTAGCCGCGGGAGAATTCTTAATTGTCGAAGAATCAACAGTTAATTTGGATAACCATATCTGAGGAGGGATTATTTGAGTAAGGCGCTCAAGTTTTTCTGACCATTTTGTGTTGTTTACTGCCCGGCCCAGAAAAGAATAGGCCTGCGCGTTCTTTTCTATATCCTGTTTTAATTGCGCTATTTTCTTGGAGATCGCTTTGGAGTTTCCCAGTTTTTCTTCAAGGTGTTTAAGTTTTTGCTCTTTAAAATAGGCTTGGGCATAGACAGCGCCAGTTACTGCCAGCAATACCGGTATCACCCAAAGGACAGGTTTTAAGAAAGAAATGTCTACTTTAATATGTATAGTCGGCTTGGGGATCCCGGAAGCAGCTTTCGTTGTTTTCTGGGCGGCTGTTTTTGCTTTCCTTAATTCACTGGGCAAAAGGTTTATTAAGGGCATAGGCCTATTCTGGAAGAGTAAGCTTATTTTTATAATTTAAAATACGCTGGATATCGATTTCAGTAAACACCCTGTGGCCATTGCGGTTTCTTTTGACATCAGGGACCTTTTTGTTCCACAGCCACAAAAATAATGTGGTGCGCGAGATGCCGACTTTCTTTAATACGTCTTTGGTGGTGTAGTATCTTGTGTTCATTTTTATATACTTTGGTATAGCTTGGTATATTTAAGTATAGATTACTATATTTAAATTTCTTGTCAAGTAAAATTTCTGTAACTTTATGAAATTAAAATACTTGACTAAAGGTTCCTTTAGTAGTATAAAATAAACAAACCAAATATCTCCCAAATACTATGCTGCCAATAGACTTTAAGAAAGAAGAACTTTCCGAGAAGGAAAGGCGTAATATTTCCATATTGGATATCTTAAGGCGCCAGGGCCCGATAAGCAGGCCTGATATCTCCAGGCTTATGGGCGTTAATGTGGTGACCATTTCCAATTATATTGATGATTTTATCAGGGGCCGCTTGGTTTACGAGCGGGAACTTGATGTTTCTGAAGGCGGCAGAAGGCCGACCCTGCTTGATTTGAATCAACAGGCCGGTTATATAATAGGTATCGGCTTGAATTTAATGAATATGGTCGGGGTGTTGCTGGATTTAAAAGGCAACATCGTAACCAAGACCCAGATCGCTCGGCCTAAGCCATCGGTCAAGGAAATAACTGAATGTGTGGTGCAGCTTATCCGTGAGATCTTAAGAAGGTCCAAAGAATACACCCCTAATATTAAAGGTATAGGAATTGGCATTGCGGGGCTGGTAAATAAGAAAACCGGCCTTATCCATTGGCCGCAGAAGATGGACCATTATTATACCTATGCCTCTGTGGATTTGCCGCTGCGCGATATAATTGAAAAGGAATTTAATTTTCCCACGCTTATCGAAAATGACGCTACCGCCGCCTGTTTTGGAGAGCAGTGGCTGGATTTAACCCGGGATTTTAAGAATATTATTTATATGTTTTCCGGGGTCGGCTGCGGGATCATGATCAACGGTGAAATATACACCGGTTCCCAAGGGTATGCCGGAGAAGTTTCCATCTATAATTACGCCAAGCAGGACCAGTTTAATTGTGATGCGGGAAAAAGCTGTTTTATCAAGCGCTGGGAAATAGATATGGGCATTATCGATGACATAAGAGAAATGCTCGCGCAAGACAAGAAAAAGGCAGATGAATTTTTCTCTCTTACTTCCAGCAACATCAATAACGTGGACTTAAAGAGTGTTTTTATCGCAAACCGCGCCAACCATCCGATGGCAGCGCTGGCTTTAGAAAAAGCCGCTTATCGGCTGGGGGTAAAAATAGCCTGCATGGTTAATTTTCTTAATCCGCAGGCGGTGATCTTAGGCGGCGGCTTAGAAGAGGCGGGGGATAAATTCTTGAATCAGGTCAGCAGCACCGTTCGTGAATGGGCATTCAGGGAAATGACTGAGAATTTGGAAATAATATATTCGCAATTAAGAGAAAATGCTGTCGCCTTAGGCGCGGCCAGCTTAGTTATGCACAGGGTCTTTGCTAGATTATTATAAGGAGGCGTAATGGAACAAAAAGTAAAGATAGTAATCTTAAGTTTGGTGGCCCTTCTTCTTGTTTGCGGTTTTGTGCTTTTCCAGACCTTTACCGCTAATCAGCTTCTGGAACAAGAGAAAGAAGGCCTGTCAGTAAAAAATAAAGACTTAACCGACAGGGTGAATTCTCTTAAAAAGGATTACGATACTCTAGAATCAAAGTATTCTTCCATTAATTCAAAATTAAGCAAGATAACCGATGAGCGCGATGAGCTTAAAAAACGCTATGAGGATTTAATGCAGGCCAGGGAGAAGCTTACCAGTAAGATCAAAGAATTGCAAGAAAGCAGCGCAAGCGCGCCTGTTACTCGAGAACAGACGCAGGCGCCAAATGATGATTATTGGGCAGGCGTCTTAAGGGATAAGAATGCTATTTCCATGCAGCTGGAAAATTTACGCAGCGACTCCCGTGACTTAAAGATAAACAATGAACAATTACAGCGTGAGAAAAACGCTCTCGAGCTGGAGATCAACAGTTTAAACCAGGAAAAGCAGGATCTGGCGCGCCAGCTGGAATACGCGCAAAAACAGATTATCTATAATAAGAAGGTGGTTGATAATATCGCTCTGGAGTTGGTGGGCGAGAAGAATGATAAACTGCAGATCAATGATTCGGCAAAGTCTTTGAAGACCGATAATGAAGTCTTGCGCCGTCAGCTTCAACAGCTAAGCACCCGCAAGATTGATCTTGAAAAGAAGATCAAGAAGCTTCAGGATATTAATTTAGAGCTTGAGAAGAAAGTAAAAGAAATGGATATTTTAGTAAAAGATAAGTCAGTTCAGTCAACTAATGTTGCGGGCGCAGGTTTTACTGTTGACGGCACGGAGAAAGTAAAAGAGAATAAAGAGAATGTAGAGCTGCCTCCCATTATTGTGCGCCCTTCAGAAGCGGTTGGCAAGCAAGACCCCGTTTTTTCCAAGGGCCTGATAAGCCCCGGTGGTTTAGGAAAAATAATCTCGGTGAACAAAGATAATAATTTTGTCCTTGTGGATGTTGGAGATAATTCTGGTTTGGCAGTGGGGGATAAACTGCATATTTATAAAAACGACCAGGTAGTTTCTGTCTTGGAAGTGATCCGTTTAAGTAAAACGATAGCCGCTTGCGACATGTTAAACGACTCTTATACGCCCCAAGTCGGGGATATCATCAGAAGATAAATGACCCGTAAGAAAAAAGATAATGCCCTAAAGGCAGTTTCCATTGAAGATGTGGCGCGCGCCGCAGGCGTTTCTCCGGCTACAGTTTCCCGCGTTGTCAATAAATTACCATCAGTAAAGGCCAAGAACCGTCTTAAGGTGCTTGAGGTGGTAAAGCAAATGCATTATCAGCCCTCCATTATCGCCCAACGTTTAGCAACTGGAAAAAGTAATACCGTAGCCTTGGTCATACCCCGGTATGAAGGCATGTTTTATTCATTCTACGCCTTAGAGCTTATCCGCGGCATTGGCACGCTTTGCGAGGTTTTAAAATTAGACCTTCTTTTGCATCTTTCCGACGCTAATTCTGTTTTGGGATTAAACGGGGTAGGGGGAGTTATCTTCGCGGATATCATTGCTAACCGTAATCAATTGGAAGATGCCTATGCCAATAAGATCCCATGTGTGGTGATCAATAATTATGTGTCAGACCTGGATGTTAATTGTATTGTCATAGATAATCAGGGCGGGGCAGAACAAGCGGTAAATTATCTTATTAGTTTGGAACATAAGAAAATAGGCCACATCACAGGAGACTTAATTACGCAAGCTGCCGCGCAACGTTTAGAAGGTTATAAGCAGGCATTGGAAAAACACAATATCGCGCTTCGGCCGGATTATATTATAAGAACTGATTATTCCCGCGGCCAGGCGCGCCAGGCCGCGGAAAAAATGTTGAAGCTGCCTGATCCTCCGACAGCGATATTTGTGGCTTCGGATTCCATGGCTTTGGAAGTTATGGCAGTCGCCAAGGAGCTGGGCAAACAAATCCCCAGAGATATATCTATAGTTGGTTTTGATGACAATCCTTCAGGGTTATATGGGCCGGTCTCTTTGACTACAGTAAGGCAGCCACTGGTAAAAATGGCGCAGATGAGCGTTGAAGAATTACACCGCGTGATGAATCAGGAAAAACCTTCCAAGGTAAGAAGGATTGCCCTGCCGGCAGAATTAATTATTCGCGAATCCTGCAGGGCTTTGTCCAGCTCGTAAATTATCGTCGGAGAACAAACACAATTTATAGTATAATAGAATAAAAAATACCCCATATATAGTATTTTGCTTGACAAGCTTTTGGCGCAAGTGCTATAATTAAAACCTCTTAATAAATATTATCCACCCCATTAACCGCGGAGTACAAGATGAACACACGGCTTTCCGATAATGCCCTGAAAGTATTAGAAAGAAGGTACCTTAAGAAGGATGCAAACGGTAAAGTTATTGAGAGCCCGCAAGAGATGTTTGAGCGGGTCTGTTCTGCTATTGCCGCCGCGGACAGGTTTTACGGCGCAAGCAATGAAGACGTCGCTTTAACACAAAAAAACTTTTATCAGGTGATGGCTTCATTGGAGTTCATGCCCAATTCCCCCTGCCTTATGAACGCTGGCAGGGAACTGGGGCAATTAAGCGCCTGCTTTACCTTGCCGATAGAAGATTCTATGGAATCTATTTTTGAAACGCTTAAGGCAACCGCGATGATCCATAAATCAGGCGGCGGCACAGGATTTTCTTTCTCTAAATTGCGCGCTAAGAATGCTGTGGTTAAAACTACTGGAGGAGTGGCATCGGGTCCGGTATCTTTTATGAAAGTTTATGATTCAGCTACCGAAGCAGTCAAGCAGGGCGGCACACGCCGCGGCGCGAACATGGGTATTTTAAGGGTTGACCATCCGGATATCTTAGAATTTATTACCTGCAAAGAAGATAACCACCAGATCACCAATTTTAATATTTCGGTGGCTATTACCGACGAGTTTATGGATAAGCTTCAAAGCGGGCAGGAGTATGAGGTGCGCGAGCCGCATAATGATAAGCTGGTAAAGAAGATTTCCGCAAGAGAGGTCTTTGATCTGATTGTTAAGCAGGCGCATAAAAATGGAGAACCCGGCATAATTTTTATTGATCGCATGAACGAAGGCAATCCCACTCCGAAATTAGGCCAAATTCAAAGCACCAACCCATGCGTCACAGGGGATACTTTTATTTCTACTGAAAAAGGGTTAGTCAGGATGAGGGATTTGGCCAAGAATTACAGTTCCGGCGGCATAGCTATATTTACCGACGATAGGGTAGGAGAAATTCTTTATGGAAGCAAAGAGCACGCAGCTGTAGCCACAGAGGCAAAATTGGCTCTTTCGCAAAATGTGATTTCCGCGGCTTTTAAAACAGGCGTTAAGCCAGTTTTCAAAGTTACGACAAAATCCGGGTTTGAATTAGTTGCCACCGCGGATCATCAGCTTATGACTACGCATGGCTGGGTAAAGGTTCAAGATTTAACTTTGCATAAAGATAAGGTTATTATCCAGCCGCAGGGCATACCTTTTAATTCCGACAATAGCCTGCCTTTTGAAGTTTGTAATGAATTCAAAGGAGAAAATGGCAGAGGCTATAAATTAAATTTGCCCGAAAAATGGTCCAAGCAGCTTGGGCAGGTGTTAGGGCTGCTTGTCGGCGATGGTTGGCTAAGGGATGGCGATAAAAATTGCCGCGCAGGTTTCACATTCAGCCAGGATGATAAAACCGTTCTCGAATATATGAAACCTATTCTCAATGGTTTCTATGGGCAGGATATCAAGGAGGTATTAAGAGAAAATAATGTGTATCATCTTTCGTATCATAGTAAATATTTCGTAGATTTCTTTAAGCAGTTAGGAGTAAAAGTTTGTAAGGCCCAAGGCAAAGAAGTGCCGGAATCAATTTATACGGCGCCTAAGGAAGCAATTATTGGTTTTCTGCAGGGGTTATTTACTGCCGACGGGACGGTTAACTATAAAGAAGAGCATTCTTCATATGTCCGGCTTACTGCGAAATCCGATAAACTTCTTAAAGGAGTTCAAATTATCTTGTTGAATTTGGGGATAAAATCACGAATATACGATAGAAATAGGGGGGAAAGAACTTGTTTCGCTTACTTAACAAAATCTGGCGAGGAAAAAAATTATAAGACTGACGGTGTTTGTTTTGAATTAGAAATATCCAGAGAAAGCGTTATGAAATTTTTAGAAATAGTCGGTTTTATGTGCGAAAGGCATTCTCAAAAGACAGCAAAGTTTTATAGCAAGGATTATTTTAAAGATAGTTTTGAGGAAACGGTTGAAAGCGTAACTTCATGCGGGGAAGAAACAGTATACGATTTAACAGAACCGCAGACCCTAACCTTTATTTCAAATGGATTTATTTCACTTGATTGCGGCGAACAGCCTCTTTTGCCCTATGAAAGCTGTGATTTGGGCTCCATTAATTTGGACCTTATGTATAAGAAAAATGGCGCGAAGATCGAAATAGACTGGGAGAGATTAGGAAGGGTTACTCAAACCGCAGTGCATTTCTTGGATAATATTATAGATGTAAATAAATTCCCGCTTCCCGATATAGAAAGAGCTACTAAGCGCACCCGTAAAATCGGCTTAGGGGTGATGGGCTGGGCCAGCCTTTTAATCCGTTTAGGCATTCCTTATAATTCTGAAGAAGCGGTGGAATTAGCTGAGAAACTCATGGCGTTTATTCTTGATGAAGCAACCAAGAAATCCCAGGAGCTTGCCAAAGACAGAGGCGTTTTCCCGGCATTCAAGGGAAGTATCTATGATAAAAAAGATGGCGGATCTTATTTGCGCAATGCCACCTTGACTACTATCGCTCCCACCGGGACGATAAGCATTATTGCCGGTCCCTGTTCTTCTGGGATTGAACCGTTGTTCGCGATTTCTTATTATAGAAATGTTATGGATAATGATAAACTTGTGGAGGTAGAGCCTTTATTTGAAGAAGTTGCCAAGGAAAGAGGGTTTTACAGCCGGGAATTGATGGAGAAAATAGCGGAGCATGCTTCTTTAAAAGATATTGAAGAAGTCCCTGCTGATGTGAAGCGCGTGTTTGTCACTGCCCATGACATAACTCCTGAGTGGCACGTGCGTATGCAGGCTGCCTTTCAGAAATACGTTCATAATGCTACTTCTAAGACGATAAACTTTCCAAATGATGCTACTATTGAAGATGTGAGAAAGGCCTATTTGATGGCCTATGAATTAAATTGCAAGGGGTTGACTATTTACCGCGATAACAGCCGTCAGGAGCAGGTTTTAAATATTGCCAGGAAAGATAAAGAAAAAGTTCAAGAGTCTATGGTGGTTAATATTGTGGAGTCAGGCAAAATAAGCCCTCGTCCGCGCCCCGAAGTTATAAGTGGCACTACCACTAAAGTTGCTACCGGCTGCGGCAATTTGTATGTGACCATTAACGTGGATCAGGAGGCCAGGCCTTTTGAGCTTTTTACCCAGATGGGCAAAGCCGGCGGCTGCGCAGGTTCGCAATTAGAAGCCATTGGCAGGCTTGTTTCTTTGAGTTTCAGAGCCGGCGTAGAGGTAAAATCTATTATTGAGCAGTTGCGCAATATCCGCTGCCCCAGCCCTTCGTGGGAAAAGGGGCAAAGAATCTTTTCCTGCGCTGATGCTATTGCCCGGGTTATTGAAAAGCGGCTGGTAAATGTCCCTACTCAAAAACTAGTTCAAGAGATGGCTGAGATTGCCATGAAACATTCGCATGATGATCAACCTTCGTCTGTCAGTGATAATGGCGCTGATATTGTGGGGGTTTGTCCGGATTGCGGAGGTACGCTTCGGCATGAAGAAGGATGCGTGAAGTGCCATTGCGGTTATTCTAAGTGTTAGGTTTTTGAAATGAAGGAAAAAAATAAAGGGGACGGTTCTGTTTTTAAGAAAACAGAACCGTCCCCATGTTTTTTTGATGTGATTGTCGTCGGCGCCGGCCACGCCGGCATTGAAGCGAGCATAGCCTGCGCGCGCATGGGATGCCAGACTTTAATTATTACTTTAAGCGCCAAGGACATAGGCTTGATGAGTTGTAACCCGGCTATCGGAGGAGTAGGCAAGGGCCAGCTTGTAAAAGAAATAGACGCGCTTGGCGGGGTGATGGGAAAGGCTGCTGATTTTTGCGCGATACAATTTAGAATATTGAATTCTTCAAAGGGCCCGGCAGCGCAGTCATCCCGCGCCCAGATAGACATGTACGCGTATAATGAATATATGCGCAAGCTTTTATCAGAGCAGAAGAACCTGGCAATAAAAGAAGCGCAAGTTTCCTCTCTTATTATTCAAGCGGATAAGGTTTGCGGGGTTAAAACAACTGACAAGGAAGAATTATATTCATCCTGCGTAGTTATCGCTGCGGGCACATTTTTAAATGGCATAGTGCATATTGGCCTAGAGCATCATTCTGCCGGAAGGATCAATGAGCCGGCGGCAATAGATTTATCAAACAACCTTAAGGCCCTGGGATTTGATATTTTGCGTTTTAAGACCGGGACTTGCCCGCGTTTGGATAAAAACACAATAGATTTTTCCCGCACCATCATCCAGGAAGGCGATAATCCGCCTGCCCCATTTTCATTTTCCAGTTCTAAAATAAATCTAAAACAGCTTGCCTGCCATATTACCCATACCAATCAAAAGGCGCATAAAATTATTGCCGATAATCTTAACCGTTCTCCTCTTTACGCCGGCATTATTAAATCTACCGGCGTGCGTTATTGCCCGTCAATAGAGGATAAGATCGTGCGTTTTCCCGAGCGCGCCAGGCATCAGATATTTTTAGAGCCGCAAGCAAGAGCAGGCAATGAAATTTATCCTAATGGCTTATCTACCAGCCTTCCTGAAGATGTGCAGCTTAAGTTTTTGCATGCGATAGAGGGTTTAGAGGAGGCGAAGGTATTGCGTTTTGGCTATGGCATTGAGCACGATGTGGTTTCTCCAACACAGCTTTTTCCTACGCTTGAAACCAAACGCATTAAAAATCTTTTTTTAGCCGGGCAGATCAACGGCACTACCGGTTATGAAGAGGCTGCCAGTCTTGGGTTAATTGCCGGGATCAATGCCGGTTTGTCTTGTCAAAAAAGAGAAAGGTTTATTTTGGATAGAAGCACCAGTTACATCGGGGTTTTGATTGATGATTTGGTGGTCAAGGGCACCCAGGAGCCATACCGGATGTTTACCTCGCGCGTGGAATACCGCCTTATTATCCGCGAGGATAACGCGGACTTGCGCCTTAGGAAACATGGGTTTGATTTGGGTTTGGTTAGCAAAAAAGAGTATAATAAAACACAAGCCAAAGAGAAGGCTGTAATAAGCGGGATAAATTTATTGAATCGTCATCGCGTTAAGCCGGCAGATAAAATAAACAAAATATTGGAAAGTTTAGGCACCAGAAGCTTGCAAAAAACAACGTCTTTGGAAGATATCCTGAAGCGCCCGGAAGTGGGGATTAAGGATTTGGGCAGTTTTGCCCCGCAGATATCAGAAATTCCCGATTTTGCTTTGCGGGAAGTGGAAATTGAGGTAAAATATAGCGGTTTTATTAAGCGGCAGCTTGCGCAGGTGCAACGTTTCAAGCACCTTGAAAAAATCCGTATTCCGGAAGAAATAAATTATAAAGCAATTAACGGGCTTTCGCGTGAGATAAAAGAGAAGCTTATTAATTTGAAGCCTTTGAATTTAGGGCATGCCTCGCGTATTTCCGGGGTTACTCCGGTTGCAATCTCTATTTTAATGGTTCACCTGAAGAAAAATCATGGATAAGGCTAAAGCTTACCTTTCGCTTAAGAAATTCTCTCTTGATTCAGGCGCGGATGTTTTTGGGGTTTGCGATATAGGCCATCTTAAAGAAGAGTTAATTCTGTCTAATAAAATCAAAGAAAAGTTAAAGTTTGCTATATCTTTGGGGGTGTGTTTATCAAGCGCTGTTCTTGAAGATATAGAGGATGCTCCCACGCGGCTTTATTTTCATCATTACCGAAGCGTGAATATGTTTTTGGATCAGCTATCTTTGCGTGTTGCCAGGCATATTCAGAAAAAAGGTTTCCGCGCTTTAAGCATTCCCGCCTCCCAGATAGTGGATTGGCAAAAGCAGTCCGCGCATTTATCGCATAAGAAAATAGCGGCCCTTGCGGGGATAGGCTGGATAGGCAGAAATAATCTTTTGGTGAATAAGAAATATGGCAGCCAAATGCGCCTTATTACTATTCTTACTGATATGCCGCTTAAGGCCGATAAGCCCTCTGGTGAATCCTGCGGGAAATGCTTTTCTTGCCTGAAAATATGCCCCGCGCAGGCAATTAAAGAGAAAAAAGAAGATTTTGACCATATGAAATGTTTTGAGAAGTTAAAACAGTTCCAGAAACAAAGATTGGTGGATCAATATATATGCGGAGTCTGCGTTAAGTCATGCGCTGGTGAAAAAGAAGCAAAATAAATCATGAACATACTTCTTATCGGTTTTACCATTCTTATGGGGCTAGCGGTTGGCTGGTCTATCGGGGCTAATGACGCAGCCAATTCTTTAGGCGTGGCAGTCGGCTCTCGTGTTTTATCGCTTCGCCAGGCAATAATTTTAATTTGTATATTCGGCTTTTTAGGCGCTCTTCTGCAGGGTTCAGCGGTTGTGAAAACCATTGGGCGAGGGATCGTCCCTTTGGATCAATTGCCCAAGAATATTTCCTTATACATAGCGCTTGTGGCCTGTTTTGCGGCCTGTTGCTGGGTGGCGCTTGCTACTTACTGGAAGATGCCTATTTCCACAAGCCATTCTATCGTCGGGGCGGTTGCCGGGGCGGGATTAGCGGTTGGTGCTCCCATAAAATGGAAAGCATTGCAGGATATCTTTGTTTGTTGGGTATTTACCCCTTTGGGGGCTGTAGTATTGGGGTATATTTTCTATAGCGTGTTTAAAAATATCTTCTACCGGATAGTCCCCAGAAGGTTTGTGAAGCCGGTGATGTCGGCCCTTGTTACTATGGGAGGCTGTTATGTGGCTTTTACCTGGGGGGCTAATGATGTGGCAAACGCAACCGGAGTTATTGCCGGAAGCGGGATTTTAACTCCCGGGGTAAGTGTGGTCATTGGGGGTGTCGCCATAATTTTAGGCATTGTGACCTGGGGTTATAAGGTCATTGAAACTATTGGAAGTGAAATTACCCGGCTATTGCCGCTAATGGCTTTTTCCGCCCAGTTAGCAAGCGCTATTAATGTGCATATCTATACAATTTTTGGTATTCCTGTTTCTACCAGCCACTCCATTGTGGGGGCGATTTTTGGAGTGGGCCTGGTAAAAGGAATAAGGGTGCTTAATTTTAGGATCATTAAAGATATAATTTTCTGCTGGCTGGCAACACCTTTTGTTTCCGGGGTAATGAGTTTTATCATTTTGAAAATAATAATTAATTTTGTCAAAATCTAGAAGGAGGTTCACAATGAAAGAAACCAGAAATATCCTTGGGTGGCTGGGCATGGCTGAAGAGCAGTCTATCCTTATTGACGCCCAGAAACACGTCCAGGAAACCTATAAAACTGTTACCTATTTTTCCGAAGCCGTTGCTGCCTTTATCCGCCAGGACGCGGAAGTGAAGAAGTCGGCCATAGAAAAAGTAGCGGAAAGCGAGCATCAGGCGGATATCCTAAGGTCCAAGATGGTCAAAGAGCTTTCCGAAGGGCTTTTATTGCCTCCAGACAGAGAAGACTTGATGCATTTTGTCAAGACGCTGGATAAAATCGCGGACTGGACAAACGGCGCCGCGCGGCTTTTAGGTTTTATCCAGAAAAAGCTTCCCAAAGATATCCTGGACAATATTTCCGCCGGGACAAAACTTATTTTAGATTCTATTACTAAGTTTAAAGACGGCATTGACAGCCTGACCAAGAACGACCTTAAGAAGGCCCTGCAGGATTGTGAGGAAGTGGACCGCTTGGAACACGCAGCAGATGACCAGAAGAAACTTTTAATAGAATCCATCATAAGCGTTGATTTGGATCCGGTCAGTTTATTGCTTTGTTATCAGTTGGCGGAATACCTTGAAGGAGTAACTGATAAAATAGAAGATGCGGCAGATCTGATTAAATTATTAGCGATTAAGGCACGTTAGTTAAAGGTAGAATTATAAATTAAAGAATGAGAGGTGAGGCATGAGTTATGGGGATAGGGTGAGGGTGAGCTTGGGAGTGTTTTTAGTTTTATCTTGTTTTGTTCTATCGTTTGTCTTTGGCAAACAGCAATCTATCCAGATCAAAGGTTCAGACACTATGGTTAATCTTGCCCAAAGTTGGGCGGAGAAATACATGGAAACTAATCCCAATGAATTTATCGCGGTTACGGGGGGCGGTTCGGGGACTGGTATCGCAAGCTTAATTAATTCAAGCTGTGATATTGCCGCCAGCTCCAGAGAAATCAAACAAAAAGAAATTCAGCTTGCCCGGCAAAAAGGCGTAGAGCCCAATCAGATAAAGGCCGCCCTTGACGGCTTGGCAATAGTGGTAAATCCTTCTAACCCGGTAGGCCGGTTAACCATGAAACAACTGGCTGATATTTTCACCGGCAGGGTCAAGAACTGGAAAGAATTAGGAGGAAGCGATTCCAAGATCGTTATTCTTTCGCGTGAGGTAAATTCCGGCACGCATGTATATTTAAAGGAGCATGTTTTAAGGAACAATGACCCTAACGATAAATCAGAATTTGCTCCAGAAGCCCTGATGCTTTCTTCTTCGCAGGCTATTGCCGATGAGGTAGCAAATAACTCCGGCTGTATCGGTTATTATGGGATGGGCTATATTTCTTCCAAGCAAAAGGCTGTTTCTGTGGCAAAGGATGAGAAATCTGCTTACGTTGAGCCTACAATAGACAATGTGGTAAAAGGCGCCTATCCTATTTCTAGGCCCTTATTTTTATATACCAATGGCCAGCCCAAAGAAGAGGTAAAAAAGTTTATTGATTTTATTTTGTCTGCCGAAGGCCAGAAGATTGTTTTAGAAACAGACTTTGTGCCAATCAAAAAGTAAAGGGTGAGTAGTGGGGCGCGGGTTATGGGTCTGGGGTGGGGGTGAGTTGCGGGTTTAGGGTAGGGGGGTCGGGTTGCGATTTCTAGTTTTATGTATTTAGCTGAAAGCTGATAGCTGATAGCTGACAGCTGAAAGGTTTTTTATGTTCCGTACCATTAAAGAGTTCGTCATTGAGAAACTAATCCTTATTTGCGGATTAGCTTCCATAGTTTTTGTAGTACTTATTTTTCTATTTCTTTTAAAAGAGGGCTTGGCTCTTTTTAAAGGTTACTCCCCGTTTGCCTTTCTATTCGGAAAAAGCTGGTATCCCATATCCGAGCCTCCCAGTTTAGGGATATTGCCGCTTATCATGGGGTCGCTTCTTGTTACTTTTGGCGCGGCGGTTATTTCCATACCCATTGGGGTTGCCTGCGCAGTGTATATCGCAGAGGTAGCGCCGTCAAAGATTAAAGAAGTTTTAAAATCCGGCATAGAACTTTTGGCAGCAATACCCAGTGTTGTTTTAGGGTTTATCGGGATGGTAACTTTAGTGCCGTGGGTAAAACAAATTTTTCACATACCTACTGGCCTAACTGCTCTTTCCGGGTCAATCATGTTAGCTTTTATGGCTACCCCGACAATAGTTTCTATTGCTGAGGATGCGCTTTATTCTGTGCCCAAGAGCTATAAAGAGGGCGCCTTTGCTTTAGGGGCTACGCATTGGCAGACGATTTGGAGGGTGATCCTTCCTGCGGCGCGCCCCGGGATTTTAGCTGCGGTGATGCTGGGGTTAGGAAGAGTAATCGGAGAAACTATGGCGGTAATGATGATTACGGGAAATTCCGCGGTTATTCCGCATACGATTTTACAGCCGGTGCGCACCCTTACAGCTACAGTTGCCGCGGAAATGGGCGAGACAGTAGTAGGAAGCGACCATTACTTTGCGCTTTTTGCCATCGGCATTGTTTTATTTATTATAAGTTTTGCTATTAATATAACCGCTGACCTATTTTTGCATAGAGAAAAATGAGAAAATCTGTTCATAGAACACAAAAAATCGCCTTCTTTTTTCTTTTCTTGGCCACGTTATTAATTGTTGTGCCGGTAGGGATGATCGTGTTTATTATTATCCAAAAGGGTATCGCAGGGGTTACTTGGCAATTTTTAACTGATATACCTCGGCAGGGTATGCGCGCTGGCGGAATATTCCCGGCGATAATCGGGACATTGTATTTAGTATCAGGGGCGATTATTTTTGCTTTGCCTATCGGGCTTTTGGCGGCAATATATTTGAGTGAGTATTCAAAGGATAATTTGTTAACGCGTTTTATAAGGCTTGCGATTGTCAATCTAGCAGGTGTTCCGTCGGTAGTTTATGGGCTTTTCGGATTGGCGTTATTTGTTGTTTTCTTGAAATTCGGAGTTTCTATTTTATCCGGGTCTTTGACCTTAGGAATTATGATTTTGCCGATTATTATTACAACCAGCCGCGAGGCCTTGGAGAGTGTTCCGTATTCTTTTCGCGAGGTAAGCTGGTCATTAGGAGCAACAAGGTGGCAGACGATCCGGAATATTGTTTTACCCAATGCCATCCCTGGAATTATTACTGGGACAATTTTGGGTGTAGGAAGAGCCGCTGGTGAGACAGCGCCCATTCTTTTTACGGTGGCTGCGTTTTATCTTCCCAGATTACCCGATTCTTTATTTAGCCAAGCCATGGCTTTGCCGTATCATTTGTATGTTATTTCAACTCAAGTCCCCAATGTTGATGAAAAGATCCGCTATGGAACAGCGTTGGTACTTTTGGTAATGGTGCTTTTTATGAACTTGATTGCGATTATTATCCGCTCTAAATTCAGAAAGAGAAAGAAATGGTAAGTATTTCCGTCAAGAAGCTTAATATTTGGTTTGGCCAATCTCATGTTTTACGTGATTTGACTATTGACGTAAATGCGCGCGAGATATTAACTATCATCGGGCCAGCTAATAGCGGGAAGACTACATTTTTGCGCATGCTAAATAAACTTAATCATCTTCAGGTGGGCTTTAAGATGACTGGGAGTGTGCAATATAATAGTTTGGATTTATCCTCCTTGTCCGCGGAAGAAATACGAAGAAAGATCGGGATGGTTTTTGCCATGCCTTTGCCGTTACCGCTATCTATTTTTGACAATGTTGCCTATGGAGCAAGAATGAACGGGATTAATAAACATGAAAGCCTGGAGGGGATTGTTCAGGATTCCTTGAAGAAAGCTTATATTTGGGATGAGGTTAAGGATCGCTTGAATGAGTCAGCATTTAAATTATCCGGCGGGCAACAACAGCGCTTATGTATCGCGCGCACATTGGCGGTTTCTCCGGAAGTCATTCTTTTTGATGAGCCTTGTTCTGGCTTGGACCCAATTTCTACAGCTAAGGTAGAAGAGGCGATGTTAAAGCTAAAAGAAAAATACACCATAATTTTGGTGACTAACAATGTAAAACAAGCCGCGCGTGTGGGAGACAAGACCGCGTTTTTCTTAAATGGAGAATTGGTTGAATTGGATAAAACAGAGAAAATGTTTACTACTCCGCATGATCAAAGGACTAATGATTATATAAGCGGCAAGTTTGGATAGGAGAGCGTAAAGCGTAAAGCGAAAAACTATAGCGTAAAATTAAAAATTTTAAATTTTGAATTATAGCTTTACCTTTTTCGCTTTTAATTTTTAGCTTCGAGAACGGGATATTTATGAATAAGAAAGATGCGCCGAAGATAGAAGTAGATAATCTGAATTTGTGGTATGGAAATTTCCAGGCGCTAAAGAATGTGAATTGCGCTTTTGGCGCGCGCAAGATTACCGCGATTATCGGGCCTTCGGGATGCGGGAAATCTACGATGCTGCGCGTGTTTAACCGTATGAATGATTTGATTGAAGGCGTGCGTACAGAAGGAAGAATTGTTGTTGATCAAGAAAACATTCTTGACGCAAAAGCCGACTTGGTTTCTTTGCGCAAGAAAGTAGGGATGGTTTTTCAGCGTCCAAATCCATTTCCACTTTCCATATATGAAAATATTGTTTTTGGCCAAAGAGTGCACATGGATGCGCCTAAGGACAAACTGGACCAGATTGTGCAGGAAAGCTTGGAAGCGGTTTTATTGTGGGATGACCTAAAGGATAAGCTTAAGAAAAGCGCCTTATCTTTATCGTTGGAGGAAAAACAGCGTTTGTGTATCGCGCGTTTGATTGCGGTAAAGCCAGATGTATTGTTGATGGATGAGCCCTGTTCCACCCTTGATCCTCAGGCAACTAGCCGCATAGAAGAATTAATGCGTGAGCTTAAAGCCAGGTATACAATAGTAATTGTTACCCATAACATGCAACAGGCAGCGCGTGTTTCTGATGATACAGGTTTTATGCTTTTGGGGGAATTGGTAGAGTTTGATACAACGCACAATATTTTTACTAAACCTAAAGAAAGGCGCACTGAAGAATATATTACCGGTAGATATGGATAACACCCGGCGTTTACTTGAATTACGCCGGTGTGCCCTTTCTGGGCAAGGAGGTATTTTATGCAAAGGCATATTGATGATGAGTTAAAAGAATTGCATCAGGAAATACTTAAGATGGGCATATTCGCGCAAGAGGCGATCTTTAAGTCTGTAGAGGCGCTTAAGAACAAAAGCAGGCAAGAGGCCCAGGAAGTTATTTCTTGCGATAATAAAGTTGACCAGTTGGAGCTTTTAATTGATGAGCGCTGTATAGACCTTATCGCGCGTTATCAGCCCATGGCAGGGGATTTGCGCTTTATTACTGTGGGTATGAAAATAAACGCGGAACTTGAAAGGATAGCAGATTTAGCTGTAGATATCGCGGAAAGGGTTTTGGAATTAGTAGATAAGCCTTTATTAAAGCCGCTTATTGATATTCCGAAACTTTCAGTAATCGCCCAGAATATGGTAAAATATTCCATTGATGCGTTTGTAAGCAGGGATGTTCAGCAGGCTAAGAAAGCTGTTGAATTGGAGCCGGAAGCAGACCGGCTTAAGCAGTGCGTTGAAAATGAGCTTATTAATGATTATATGGCGCGCGATCCTTCCACAGCTTCAAGGGCAGTGCCGCTACTTTTAATTGCCCGCCATTTGGAACGCATTTGCGACCATGCCACAAACATCGCTGAAGATGTTATTTACATGGTAGAGGCAAAGGTAGTAAAGCATCAAGGGGGCTAGGCTTTGTTGACAGATCCCGCATATAGAGGTAATATATCTATTATGCTTAAGAAATTTATTTTAGCATTTTTAGTTTCAGGTTTTTCTTTAAGCAACATTTTCGCTATGGAAATATCAAGCCCAGCGTTTAAGGATAAGGATTCTATTCCTGTTAAATATACCTGCGATGGGGACAACATAAGCCCCGCGTTAGCTATAACGGGTGTTCCGCCTGCAGCAAAAAGTTTAGTTTTAATCGTGGATGACCCGGACGCGCCCATGGGGACTTGGGTGCATTGGCTGGTTTTTGACATGCCTGTAATTGCCAATATTAGAGAGGCGTCTGTCCCCGGAAAACAGGCGATAAATAGCGCTGGCAGAAAAGAATATCACGGGCCATGCCCGCCGTCAGGGACACATCGCTATTTTTTTAAATTATTTGCCTTGGATAACAAGCTTGGGCTTATGGATGGGTGCTCAAAGGAAGAATTAGACAAGGCCATGGGGCCTCATGTTATAGCTAAGGCAGAGATCATGGGATTGTATAAGAGAAATAAATGAAAAAGAAGATTATAAATTGGATGCGCAGCCAAGTTAAACAGGCTGGTGCCAAGGGTATCATTCTAGGCTTGTCTGGCGGGATAGATTCCGCGCTTGTGGCAGCATTGTCAAAAGAGGCGGTAGGGAAAAATAAAGTCTTAGGATTGATGATGCCCATACAAAGTAACCCTCAAGATCTAAAAGACGCGCTTCTTACTGCTAAGGCGCTTGGGATCTCTTATAAGATCGTAGATTTATCAAAAGTTTATAAATTATTTTTTCATGCTTTGCCCAAAGGCAACAAATTAGCCTTAGGAAATTTGAAACCGCGCTTAAGGATGATGACTTTGTATTATTTTGCCAATACCTACGGGTATTTAGTTTCCGGAACAGGCAATAAATCAGAATTAAGCGTGGGGTATTTTACTAAATATGGCGACGGAGGAACAGATATCCTGCCCATAGCAGATTTGCTGAAAAAAGATGTTAGGCGCCTTTCTTGGGAAATGGGGATTCCCGAAAAGATTATCACCAAGGCCCCTACTGCCGGGCTTTGGCCGGGCCAGACCGATGAAGGCGAAATGGGGATTACTTATAATGAACTTGATGGCATACTTGAATGTATGGAGAATAAAAGTAAACCAAAGACCTCTAAGCAAAAAGTAGATAAGGTAAAGAAAATGATGGCCTGTTCTTTGCATAAGAGGCAAGGGCCGAAAATATGTTATTTAAAAGCTAAAAACTTAAAGTGCAAAGCGTAAAACTACAGCGTAGAATTAAAAATTTTTAATTTTGAATTATAGTTTTGCATTTTTCGCTTTAAGCTTTTCGCTTCTGATGCTATTGGGATTTTGGTTTTTAGTTTTTTTCTCCAACAAGGGGGGTTTATATGGATGAGATTTTAGAAATTCTAGAGAAAGACGCGCGTGCTTCAGTAGAGGATATTGCCAAGATGCTCAAGAAAAAGCCTGATGCGGTTAAGAAAACCATAAAAAAATATGAAAAAGACGGGGTCATTCTTAAATACAAAACAGTAATTAATCGCGAGATAGTTAAAGATGCTGAAGTGCAAGTAAGAGCGTTAATTGAGGTGAATATCGTCCCGCAAAAAGACTTAGGTTTTGATAAAATAGCGGAACGCATCTATTCTTTTCCGGAGGTGGCAAGCTGTTATCTGATCTCCGGAACTTATGACCTGCTTTTAATCGTTGAAGGCAAAGATTTACAGACAGTTGCGCGTTTTGTCTCGGAAAAACTTTCCTGCGCGGAACATGTGCGCGGGACGGCAACTCACTTTCTTTTGAAGAAATACAAGGAAGACGGGGTTATTCTAAAACACAAAGATGAGAATCAGAGGATAGCAATATCATATTAGCGCAAAGCGTAAAACGATAGCGTAAAATTAAAAATCTTGAGTTTTGAATTATGGTTTTTAGTTTTTCGCTCTGAATTTTTAGCTAAATTTATACAGAACATGAAGAATCTTATTTCTAAAAAAGTTGAAGCAATGCAGCCTTCGGGGATCAGGGCATTTTTTGATCTTGTCTTAGGAATGAAGGATGTTATTTCTTTGGGGGTAGGCGAACCTGATTTTGTCACTCCCTGGAACATCCGCGAGGCCGGCATTTATTCGCTTGAAAAAGGTTTTACCTCTTATACCTCAAATAAGGGCTTGTATAAACTGCGTCTGGGTATCAATCGTTATTTAAAACACCACTATGATCTTGATTATTGCCCGGATGAAGAGATGCTTATTACTGTAGGGGTAAGCGAAGCTGTAGATCTAGTGTTAAGAACGATAATTAATCCGGGCGACAAAATATTGATTCCTACCCCAAGTTATGTTTCTTACGCTCCCATGACTTATTTGGCAGGAGGAATACCTGTTTGTATTGATACAAAAAGTGATAATTTCCGGATTACCCCAAGTGCGATAAGGAAGCATATTGATAAAAAAACCAAGGCGATAATCCTTAATTACCCTTGTAATCCAACAGGCACTTCATATTCGCGTAAGGAATTGTCAGAGATAAATAAGGTTTTGTTAAAACATAAAATACTTTGCATTACCGATGAGGTTTACGGCGACTTAACCTATGATTCTGAACATGTAAGATTTGCCACGCTTCCGGGGGCAAAAGAAAATACAGTTTATCTGGATGGATTCTCCAAAAGCTATGCCATGACCGGTTGGCGGGTGGGATTTGCCTGCGGACCCAAAGATATTATTGCGGGCATGACTAAAATCCATCAATACACGATTATGTGCGTTCCGATTACTTCCCAGATGGCAGCATGTGAGGCTTTAATTACAGGAAGAAAATCTGTGGAAGAAATGAAGCGCGAATATAAAAGAAGAAGACAGCTTGTAATACAAGGCTTGAATGATATAGGTTTATCCTGCCATAATCCCGAAGGGGCATTTTATGCTTTTCCTTCGATTAAAAGTACCGGTATGAAGGCCATGGATTTTGCTAAAGGGCTTTTGGAAAAGGAAAAAGTCGCGGTTGTACCCGGATGCGCCTTTGGAAAAGAGTATGAAGATCATATTCGTATTTCATACGCTTCAAGCTATCAGAATTTAAAAGAGGCGCTTTCGCGCATGCAAAGGTTTATTCAATAAACATGCCTAAGAAAACCAAGGTTTATGATTCTCTGATTAATCAGATTGAGCTTCTTTCCAAAGTGGCAAGCCTAATTACTTCAGGCTTGTATCTTGAAGAGTTGTTGAGGATTATCGTAGAAATTACCGCCCAGATCATGCATTCTAAGATCTGTTCGTTGATGCTTCTTGACCCATCCAAGAACGAGCTTGTGGTTAAAGCTACGCAGTCTATATCGGAAGCCTATAATAAAAAACCTAATATCAAATTAGGCCATGGAATAGCCGGGATAGTTGCCAAAGAGAATAAAGCTATTTGTGTGCTTGATGTGCAGGAAGACGCGCGTTATCTAAGCCGTGATGTTGCCAAGAAGGAAAATCTTTGTTCCTTGGCAAGTATCCCAATGGCGGTAAAGGGTAGAGTTATCGGGGTATTAAATGTTTATACCCATAAGAAACACGAGTTTACCAAAGAAGAACTTTCAGTATTAAGCGCTGTAGCCTCTCAGGCAGCGGTGGCTATTGAGAACGCCGAGCTTGACTTGCGCGCCAGAAGCGCTGAAGAGGCGCTTACTACCCGTAAGCTTGTTGAGCGCGCTAAGGATATTCTTTCGCAGGATGCCAATATTTCCTCCCAAGAGGCCTTTCGTTTGATTCAAAAACAGAGCATGGATACCAGAAAGACCATGCGCCAAATTGCCGAAGCGGTTATTCTGGTCAAAGAGACCAAGGATAAGAGGTAATTATTAGCCAGGATATTTTCTTAAGGCAAAAGTTCTTCCATTAATTCATTGAAGTTTTATTCATCCGTGTAAGTTTATATAAACTTCTTGACAACAGCCTTATGGGTGCTAATATTTAACTATTGATCCTACATCGCAGTAGATAAAAACATTGACGTTCGCTTTAATATGGCGGACGTTTTTTCTTTTCCCGACGCAATCACCTTATTCGTAGTCGGGGTCTCGATCGTGATATTATATATAGACACGGAGGGCTCAATGCCTCATAATATTTACGCCTGGGTTAAGGCTTATGGGATAGCTTTATTTATTCCGGTATCGTTGGCAAGCGGGGTTTTTGCCGGATATTTTATCGCAGAATTTTTTAAGAAAGAATTTCATGCTCCAGAATATGTGTTTTATATAATTATCGGATTAGGGGCGTTAGCTGGTATCGTGGAAGCAGTTCGGCTCATAAGAATTATTTCAAAAATAAGATTGGATTAGAAGATGCAAGAACAGGCGCAGAATATTTCTCCTGAATTACCCGATATTCTTGCAGTACTGAAGGATTCTTTTCCTAAGGATTTATTTTTAAAAGGGCTTTATGGCTGGGAAAGCCTGGCCTATTCGCTTTTTACGATTTTTTTGATCGGCATCCTGGTCTATTTGGGGACGCGCAATATGAAAATCTCTGGTGGCACCAGGTTGCAGTCTTTTTTTGAGGCGCTTGTTTCGGCAGTGGATGATTTTGTTTGCGGGATACTGGGGAAACATGGCAGGCGCTACACGCCTTTTATCGGGACGCTTTTTATTTATATACTGGGCATGAACTTGATCGGGTTTATCCCTTTCTTAAAAGCCCCCACGATAAACCTATCTACTACCTTTGCTTTAGCTGTTTGCGTGTTTTTCTATGTGCAATATAGCGCAATTAAAGAATTAGGGCTTGTGGGGTATATTGATCACTTGGCAGGAAAGCCCCGCGGCGCGCTTGGTTTTACTATTGTTTTGCCTTTGATGATGTTTGTTTCGCATATTATTTCAGAATTATTCAAACCGGTTACGCTGTCGTTACGTTTAAGAAGCGTGATCTGGGGTGATGATACGCTGTTAGCGGTTATTTCAAAGTTTGGTTTTCCCGGGATACCGCTTTTATTTCTTAATATGGCCACAGGCTTGTTGACCGCGGTAATACAGGCCTGTGTTTTTTGTATCTTAAGCACTATATATTTCGCGATATTTATCGTGCATGAGGAATAAAGCTAAAAAAAGGAGGAACAAATTATGGATTACAAAGCGATGTTGGCATTGGCATTACCGTTGGGCTTGGGTATTACAGCGGTTGGTTCGGCAATTGGTTTAGGAAGGGCTGTTTCATCGGCAATGGAGGCAATCGGCAGGCAGCCGGAGGCATCAGGAAAGATCATGTTTAACATGGTCATCGGCTGCGTTTTCGTGGAAACCATCACCATTTACGCTTTGGTGTTTAGTTTTATTATGGCAGGAAAACTTTAATTTTGTAAAATGGAAAGCGCGAAACTGTTTAACATTCAGGAAGTCTTAGCACAGGTAATAAGTTTTTTGCTGCTTCTTTTTTGTTTGCGCATATTCTTGTGGAAAAAGGTGCTTAAATTTCTTGATGACAGGAAGCAGCGCATTGCCACAGAGCTTAAGCAGATAGAAGAGGCTAAGCTGGATGTATCTAAAATTAAACAGGATTATCAGGATAAAGTTGATAAAATTGAAGAATTAGCTCTTCAGAAAATCCGGGAGTCTATTGAAGAAGGCCATAAGCTTACCGAGGAAATTAAAAAGAAGGCGTATCAGGACGCGCAAGATATTATTGCTAATGCCCGCGCAAGCGTAAAATACCAGCTTAACAAGGCAAAGCAGGAAATAAAAGAGGATATCGTGAATATGGCGCTTTTGGCCGCGCAAAACCTTGTTCAAGAGCGGCTTACTGAACAGGATGACAAGAAGATCGTGGAGAATTTTCTGGACAATCTGGATGAAAAATGATAAAGAATGAAATTTTGGCGAGAAGATACGCGGAAGCTTTTTTAAAACAGGCCAAGGAAAGTTCCACCATAGAGCAGGCAGTGCAGGAGTTTAAGAAACTGCGCGAATTATTAAGGAACAACCCTGATATATTGGAATTATTGCGCGCCCCACAGCTTGCCTTGGGCCAAAAGCATGATTTTATTGATAAGATCGCCGCAAGTTATGTTTCAAAAGATATGTGTAATTTCTTAAAACTTTTAGTTGAGAGGTTCAGGATCGGCATGATTCTTGACATCGCCGAATATGTCAGGTTTTATTATACCCATCCGGATGAGGTAGATGCGGTTTTAAAAACAAGCCTGCCCTTAGATTTGGAATTGTTAACCCGCATAAAGAATAAATTGGAGGAGAAATTTAATTCAAAATTTAAGCTTTATTTAGAGCTTGACGGCAGCCTTATGGGCGGGATCCAGGTAGTTATCGGAAATACCGTTATAGATGGTTCGGTGCGCCGCAGGTTTGAGGACCTAAAAGAAAAGCTTTTAAATGTGAGGACAGATACATGAGCCAGCTTAAACCGGAAGAAATAACTTCAGTAATAAAGAAAGAATTAGACAGGTATAAGACCCGCCTTCGCACGGAGTCAGTAGGAGCGGTTATCCAAGTCGGGGATGCTATCGCCCGCGTGTATGGGCTGGATGATGTGATGATCGGGGAATTGATAGAATTCCCCGCAGGTGTCTTAGGCCTGGTTTTAAACCTTGAAGAAGATAGCGTGGGCGCGGCAATCTTTGGGACAGATAATCCAGACCAGAATATTAAAGAGGGCGATATTGTTAAAAGAACCGGTAAAGTCGCTCAGGTTCCCGTAGGAGAGCCGCTTATAGGAAGGGTAGTCGGCGCTTTAGGAAGGCCCCTGGATGATAAAGGCCCGATTATTACAAGTAAATACAGGAATATTGAGGCCGGTTCTCCTAATGTTATAGAGCGCCAGCCGGTGAATACGCCGCTTTTAACCGGGATCAAGGCCATCGACGCTATGACCCCTATCGGAAGAGGCCAAAGGGAATTGATCATTGGCGACCGGCAGACTGGAAAGACCGCTGTCGCCATAGACGCGGTGATCAATCAAAAAGGAAGAGGTGTTTATTGTATTTATGTGGCTATCGGACAGAAAATCTCAAGCGTGGTGGCGATTTCTCAAACCTTACAGAAATACGGGGCAATGGATTACACCACCATCGTTAGCGCCTCTTCGCGCGCGTCAGCGTCTTTGCAATATTTGGCTGCTTATTCAGGATGCGCCATAGCCGAAGAGTTGATGTATTCAGGAAAAGATGTCTTAATAATTTATGATGATTTAACCAAGCACGCCCAGGCATATCGGCAGATCTCGCTTCTTTTGCGCCGGCCTCCGGGAAGAGAGGCGTATCCGGGTGATATATTTTATCTGCATTCAAGGCTCTTGGAGAGGTCCGCCAAATTAAGCGATGCAAAAGGCGCAGGCTCCATGACCGCTTTGCCGATAGTTGAGACGCAGGCAGGAGATATTACCAGTTACATTCCGACTAATGTCATTTCTATTACCGACGGGCAGATCTATCTTGAGAATGACCTTTTTTACGCTGGGGTGCGCCCGGCGGTCAATGTGGGGTTATCGGTTTCTCGCGTGGGGGCAAAGGCGCAGGCCAAACCCATCCGCCAGGTGGCTTCCAAACTGCGCCTGGACTTGGCGCAATACCGGGAGTTGGTAGCTTTTACTCAATTTGGGACAGAATTAGATAAAACTACACAGGTTCAGCTTAACCGGGGCATTCGCATGGTAGAGATACTGAAACAACCGCAGTATGAAGTTTTATCCGCAGAACGCCAGGCGATAATTATTTATTGCGGCATAAACGGTTTTCTTGATGAGCTTCCGGTTGAATCGCTAAAGAAATTTGAAACCTCTTTTTACCAATATTTAGAAGAAAAATATCCTTTGCTTGAGAAACAGATCGAAGAGAAATCCGGCATACAAGAGAATAGTAAAGTTGATTTAGAGCAGGCGGTAATATCTTTTAAGGAAGAATTTAAGAAAACATGGCCATCCCTTTAAGGCAAATCAAGAACCGTATTAAAAGCGTGGAGAATACCCGCAAAATAACGCAGGCCATGCAGATGGTTTCCGTCTCTAAACTGAATCGCACTCAGCGTTTCCTGGAGGCATCGCGGCTTTATTACCAGAAATTATCCTTTTTGCTGGGCCGCGTGGTCAACCTGTATAAACCCGGCCATCCGTTTTTAAATCCCAATAAATCACAGGGCCTTACATTGATAGTGTTTACTTCGGATAGCGGGTTGTGCGGCTTGTATAATAATAACATAATCCGCTGCGCGCAAGATTTTATCCATAAAAATCCCCGGCCGGAAATAAAACTTATTATCGTCGGAAAGAAAGGCTATAATTATTTTAAGAAGAATAAGGCGGTGAAGATAGCCAGCGCTTATTTGGGGCTAAACGGCCGTTATAGCGATAAATTGCATGATGATCTGATCAAGGGGGCTTTAGATTCTTTTTTGTCCGGTGAATCAGGAGAAGTCCACATATGTTACACTAATTTCAAGAACGCCCTTCATCAAAATCCTATGGCAGAAAGAATCCTTAGTATCCGTGCGCCTGTTTCGGATGAGCCTAAAAAGATAAATTATATTACCGAGCCCGGAATAGGCGAGATATTGGATAGCTTGTTAAAGGCGTATTTATCGGCGCAGATGAGATTTATTCTTTTCTCAAGTTTTACCTGTGAGCATGCTTTAAGAGGCGTGACCATGAAAATGGCTACTGATAACGCGCGCGAATTATTGAGCAACCTGGTGCTTTTGAGGAATAAGCTCAGGCAGGCGAACATTACCAGGGATATTACAGAAATAATTTCTTCAGCGGAAGCACTTAAGAGATAGAAGTTAATAAAGAAAATAAAGTATGGGTTGTGCGTTGTGGGTTATGATTCTAGGGTGAGGGTGGGTTGTGTGGGAATCTCCAACCCTAATCTTACTACCCATAACCATTTCACATCCTTTAATTATTGACGGAGGACAGAAATATGGCAATAGGAGAAGTAATTCAGGTAATAGGCCCCATTGTAGATATAAGGTTTCCGGATAATGAGGGGCCGCAACTTTTGAACGCAATCAAGATCCACAACGATAAGGACAAGACAAACCTTATTTTAGAGGTATCCCAGGATATCGGCAATAATACTGTGCGCTGTATTTCTTTGGGCTCTACTGACGGTTTAAGCCGCGGGCTTAAGGCGGAAGACTTAGGCGAGCCGATTAAGGTGCCGGTAGGCAGGCAGGTATTGGGCAGAATTTTTAATCTTTTAGGAGAGCCCATTGATGGTAAAGGGCCTGTGGAGGATTCCTCCATGACAAACTCTATTCATCGCCAGTCGCCTCCTTTTTCAGAGCAGCTTCCCATCGCGAACATTTTGGAGACAGGAATGAAAGTTATTGACCTTTTGGCGCCTATCCCAAGAGGAGGGAAAGTCGGATTATTCGGCGGAGCCGGAGTCGGCAAAACCGTGGTAGTTATGGAATTGATAAGGACCATTGCCACTGAACACGGAGGCGTATCGATATTCGCAGGCGTTGGCGAACGTACCCGCGAGGGCAATGAATTATTTATGCAGTTAAATGAATCCGGGGTTATTAAAAATAGCGCGCTTGTCTTTGGGCAGATGAATGAGCCTCCGGGGGCAAGGCTTCGGGTAGGGTTATCGGCTTTGACCATGGCAGAATATTTTCGCGATACAGAAAGAAAAGATGTGCTTCTTTTTATTGATAATGTTTTTCGTTATATTCAGGCAGGTTCTGAAGTATCTACGCTTTTGGGCCGTATGCCATCCGCAGTAGGTTATCAGCCTAATTTGTCTACGGAAGTTGCGCAATTAGAAGAAAGGATCGCTTCCACGAGAAACGGCTCGATAACTTCTATCCAGGCGGTTTATGTGCCGGCGGATGACCTGACTGACCCCGCGCCAGCGGCGATATTCGCCCATTTAGACGCCAAAATTGTTTTGTCACGGCAAATCGCGGAATTAGGCATTTATCCCGCGGTAGATCCGCTTGATTCTAATTCGCGCATTATTGACCCGCGGATCATCGGGGAGGAGCATTATGAGACAACCTTAAAAGTGCAAAGAGTGCTTCAGCGCCACAAGGATTTAAAGGATATTATCTCGATCTTAGGCATGGATGAGCTTTCTGATGAGGACAAACTTGTTGTTTCACGCGCCAGAAAAGTGCAGAGATTTTTTTCACAACCGTTTTTCGTAGCGGAAACTTTTATCGGGATGAAAGGTAAATACGTAAAGCTTCAGGATACCATTAAAGGCGTTAAGATGATCATTGATGGCGCTCTTGATGACCTGCCGGAGCAGGCCTTTTACATGGTCGGTTCAATTGAGGAAGCGCAGGAAAAGGCAAAGATATTAATGAAATAAAGCCATAAACATGAATAAAGAATTTAACGTATACATATTGAGCCCGGAAAAGATTATCTACGAAGGCAAGGCCTGTTCTGTTGTGCTTCCCGCTTTTTTAGGCTATCTTGAGGTTTTAAAAGATCACGCCCCGCTAATGGGAAAACTGCAAAAGGGCAGGATTAAAATAACCAAATCCGATAAAACCCAACAGTTAATTCAATTAGAAAAAGAAGGCTTCTTTGAGGTAGTTAATAATAGTTTAAATCTTTTGTTAAGTTAAATACGGGCAGAAAACACAAGTTGACAAGGGATGAATTTTTATATACAATATCTTTGTTATGGAAAATAGCGATCTCCAGCATACAGGCGCAGAGCGCCGAAGGTTTTCCCGGCTTAAAATCCGTTTAGCCATTGTCTATCAGGTTGACAAGCCGTTGTCCGTGCGTATGCAGGTCGGGGAAAAAGAAATCCTTGCCACAGCCCTTGATCTGTCCGAGGGTGGGCTTGCCATTTCCACTAATTATGACCTTCCGGTGGGGGTAATTTTAGTCATTAAATTTACTCTCTTCAGGGTTGAAGATGATGGGAAGGTTAATTTCTACGGGCCGATGGAAATACAAGGCGAGGTCCGCTCTAATGTGGTTATCCCCAATGACGTGCGCCGCTTAGGCATATGTTTCTTAAAGATACAAGATAAAGATAAACAGGAAATCTCTGATTTTGTAAAGCTGGCGCTAAGCCGCTAATTTTCATGAAGACAATCTTCAAGCAGCCTTATTTAAAAAACGAGGCTGCTTTTTTTATGCGCCTTGCGATTAAAGAGGCGCGGCGTAATCTGAAAGAAAAAAAAGGCGGGCCCTTTGGCGCCTGCATCGTAAAAGATGGAAGAATTTTAGCAGTAGCGCGCAATACTGTCTTAATAAGTGACGCTACCTCTCACGCGGAAGTCAACGCCATAAGAACTGCCTCACGCAAGATAAAGAGTTTTGACCTAAACGGTTGTGTTATCTACTCTACAACTGAACCTTGCCCGATGTGTTTTAGCGCTATCCACTGGGCAAGGATAGAAGGGGTGGTTTATGGGACGAATATTCAAGATGCCAAAGCCTTAGGATTTAATGAATTAAAGATTACAAATCAGATGATGAAAAGAATCGGCAAGAGCAGGGTAAAAATAATCAGGGATTTCTTGCGCGAAGAATGCTTGGAATTGTTTGAGGCTTGGAACAAGATGCCGGGGAAAAGGCTATATTAAATAACCAATAACCAAGTTTACAATAACCAAATAATAGCCAATGACCAATTTTTCAATAACCAAACTTGTTTGGTTTATTGGTTATTGATTATTGGAATTTATTTGGTGATTGTGATTTGGTGTTTGGTTATTTACTTCTAAGTTATTTGACATTTGTCATTTTTCTATGGTATATTAATCAAAAAGGGGCGGGTATGGCTGATATCGTAAAAAGAAAAATATTAGTAGTTGATGATGAGCCAGACGTATTAGAATATTTAAAGAAGGTTTTGGGGCGCGATAATTTTGAAGTTGCCGTAACTGAAAAAGGCACGCAAGCAATAACTTTGGCAAAATCATTTAAGCCGAATTTAATCATCTTGGATCTTTTCTTGCCGGACATGGAAGGAAGCGAAGTGGCTTCGCAGCTTTCAAATGAATTATCCACGCGCGATATCCCGATTATTTTTTTAAGCGGAGTGGTGGTAAACCGGGGGGATAATATTTCCGGGCAAAAATCCGGCAGGCATTATATCATGGCCAAGCCAGTCAGCCCCCAGGAAATCTTAGCGATGATTAAGAAAATTCTGGGGTGAGCCCTGGGTTATGAATTGTGAGTTTAAGATGGGGGGTGGGCTGTTAGGTTGCAGCTGGCAACATTTTACTTGACCTGTTTTAAGTCAGTGGTATGATTTAGGAATATAAGAATAGGACAACGGAGTCCTTCCTTAATATAGGAAGGACTATTTTTTTTGGGTAATCCTGCCTAATAATAAGGCAATTATTGCATACAGAGTCATCAGAAAGGAGAAAAGAAATGAATTTGCGCTCACCCGGTGGAAGCGACGCCACCAGAACGTTTAATCGTTCGAAAAACGTTGTGCCCTGTTCAGGTTTGTGTTCTCGTTGTTTGGAATCGTGCCGTGGCAATTGCGAGGTGTTCAAGTCTTCTTTTCGCGGGAGAGAGGTCATTTATCCGGGGCCTTTTGGGGATGTAACCGCTGGAGGCGATAAAGATTATCCAGTTGATTATTCACATCTTAATATCCAAGGTTATGCCCAAGGGGCGAAAGGACTTCCTAAAGGCACAGAGGGAAATTCTGACACCGCTATTTTCCCTTCAGTAGATACAGAAACCGAATATGGATGGGACAAGAAAGTAAAAATGAAGGTGCCTATTTTTACCGGCGCCTTAGGTTCAACAGAGATCGCGCGCAAGAATTGGGAACATTTTGCTATTGGAGCGGCTATTTCCGGAGTAACTATTGTCTGTGGGGAAAATGTCTGCGGCATTGACCCGAAACTTGAGCTTGATTCCAAGGGTAAAATCACCAATGCCCCGGATATGGATAGAAGAATTGAATTGTATAAAAGGTTTCATCAGGGCTACGGAGAAATTTTAGTGCAGATGAACGTGGAGGATACGCGTTTAGGCGTAGCCGAATACGTCAGCAAAAAACACAAACTTGATACCATTGAATTAAAATGGGGCCAAGGTGCCAAGTGTATTGGTGGAGAAATAAAAGTTAAAGATATTGAAAGAGCCAAGGAACTAAAAAGACGCGGGTATATTGTTACTCCTGATCCGACGTCAAAAGCCGTCCAGGAAGCTTTTAAAGCCGGCGCGATTAAAGAGTTTGAAAGGCACTCACGTTTAGGCTTTGTTTCCGAAGAAGGTTTCATGAAGGAGATCAAACGCTTAAGGGCCTTAGGTTTTAAGAGGATTACTTTAAAAACCGGGGCTTATTCCATGCTTGAATTAGCCCAAGCCTTAAGGTTCGCCTCAGAGGCTAAGGTGGATTTGTTAACCATTGATGGGGCTCCCGGCGGAACAGGGATGAGCCCGTGGAGAATGATGCAGGAGTGGGGTATCCCTACATTCTATCTTCAAGCGCTTACCTATGAGTTCTGCGAGAAATTAACCAAACAAAAAATGCGCATTCCGGATTTGGCGATTGCCGGTGGATTTGCTCTTGAGGACCATGTGTTTAAAGCCATTGCCATGGGCTCTCCATATGTTAAGGCAGTTTGTATGGGAAGGGCTTTAATGATCCCCGGCTTTGTAGGTAAAAACATAGGCGAGTGGATTAAGAACAATAATCTTCCTCCGAATGTAGCTGAATTTGGTACCAAGCCAGAGGAGATTTTTGTTTCTTACGAAGAGTTAAAAGAAAAATATGGCAGCGACATGAAAGATATCCCCTTGGGAGCAGTTGGTATTTATACTTTCTCTCAAAGGATAAGAGTTGGCTTACAGCAGTTAATGGCTGGCTCAAGGAATTTCTCTTTGAAAACTATTTCGCGCAATGATCTAATGACCTTAACGCGCGAAGCAGAGGAAGTTTCCGCTATTCCGTATGTTATGGATGCCTATCGTAAAGAAGCGGAGAAAGTTTTAACAGGAAAATAAGCAAGGCAAAAAACAGGGGGACGGTTCTATTTTTCTATTCGCTAGCCTAGTAGAAAAATAGAACCGTCCCCTTTATTTTTTATTTATTTATGATAAGATAGTCACATGGCAGAAAACATTATAGAACAGATAGAGATTCTATCGCAGGCCTTCTCAGCGCAGCTTGTGATGCTGGACGTCAGTTCCCAAGAAGGGATAAAAGAATTCTTAAGCCAGTATCAACAGATCGCGGACTTAGCGCGGGTTAATCGCTTATCAGCAATAGAAAAAGTTGCCGCGCTTTGCCACGAATACGCAAACGCCGCTTTTCTTAAAAACGACAAAGTTTTATTTAAGAAGACTTTGTCTTTTAGCGCAGAAATCTTAAGTAAGCAAATCGCCTATGAAAAGGACAAGACCGGTCTATCCATACATCCCGACTGGTTAATCCGCAAATTTAAGGAAATTGATCTTCCGCAGGGGGAAACTGCCCAAGTCCATTCTTTTTCCGATTCTCAGCTTAGAGAAATGCCAGATTTTATTGCTCATGCCAAAACGATTATTGAGGCAACAAAGAAGGAAATAGCGCAGACGGTAAATCATCCTGATCATAAAGATTATATTCAAGCGCTATTGAGGGTGTTTCATGGCATTAAGGGGCAAGCAAGGATTTTAGGGCTGGTTAATATCTCAGATCTTTGCTGTGAAGTAGAAATCCTGTTAGATAGGTTAAAAAGCAAGAAAATAAATTTTTCTGTGGAGATGCCGGGTTTGATCCTGGAGGCTTTAGATTTATTAAATAACTTGCTGGATCTTTTAAAAAATAATCCGGAAGAAGCACTAAATGGGGATATCGGCCGGTATAAAGCAAAGATCGATAATTTGATCATTCATGGGGATAAGAAATCCGTGGTTACGGATGAGTTTTCGCCCAAGATCCCGGTCCTGGATTTTTCTTATGGCAGAGAAGTAATCGAGGAGTTTATTTCTGAATCACGCGAACATATGACAAGCGCGGAAGAAGCTTTATTAAAATTAGAGAATGACCCGCAAGATCCCGAACAGATCAATAAGGCCTTGCGCGATTTTCATACCGTAAAGGGTTTGGCAAGTTTCCTTAATTTGGATGACCTGCGCGTGTTGACACATGATACGGAAGCGATGATGGACATGGTAAGAAGAGCCACCCTGCCTTTTACTCATGAAATTTCTGAAGCAGCCCTGGCATCCATAGACGCAATCCGCAAGCTTTTGGATTTATTGTCCGAGCAGGTAGCTAATAATGGCCGGTTGGAAAGCGCATACTTTGATGCGGGGCCTGTGGATATTGCCATTAGGAATATCGTAAACCGTGTCACTGTTTTGGTGGTAGGCTTTACCAAGTCTAAATTGGGAGAGTTATTGATAGAAAAAGGCATTATTACCGAAACAGACCTTAATAAGGCCCTTGATAAACAAAAGAAAGAAATTCTTCCTAAGAAGATAGGCGAGATATTAGTGGAAGAGCGCATGGCTACCGTCTCGCAGATTAAAAGGGCGCTTGATGATCAGTATAAGGGTGATACTATTGAAGCAAGCATAAAGATCCCGGTTGCAAAATTGGATAGTTTGATTGAAATGGCAGGAAAACTTGTAGTTACAAGCGCTCAGATTTCAGGTAACCCTCATGTTAAATCTTTTGAAGATAAGCGGTTTTTTGATGATATGCAGCAATTGGGCAGGATCGTTCAGAATATCCATGATGTCTCCATGTCTTTGCGTATGGTTGCGATCAAGCCTGTTTTTCAGAAAATGACCAGGCTAATACATGATCTTTCCCGCAAGATGAATAAAGATGTTGAAGTGCGTATTTCCGGGGATGAACTTAAAATTGATAAGAACTTAGTTGATCTTTTGGGGGATCCTTTGCTGCACATGGTGCGTAATTGCCTTGACCATGGATTAGAAAGCCCCCAAGAGCGCCTGGAAAAAGGCAAGCCGGCAAAAGGCATAATTTCTTTGAGCGCTTATCAGCGAAGCGGAAATATCGTTATTGAGGTAAAGGATGACGGCAGGGGGATCAATAAGGATAAGATTTTAAAGAAGGCCATAGAAAATGGCCTATTGCGCGAAGGCGAACAAGTTGACGAAAATCGCTTATTCCAGTTAATGTTTATTCCCGGTTTCTCCACCGTGGATAAGGTTACTGATCTTTCCGGAAGAGGCGTAGGCATGGATGTGGTAAGAGAAAATATTGAGCAATTAAAAGGGAAAATTGAAGTGATCTCGGAAGAAGGCAAGGGAAGCATTTTTTTACTAGAGCTTCCGCTTAAATTCTGCGTGCCTTGTGAGGCCTGAATATCAGATAAAAGCGTTGTGAATTAACCGGCAACGGGGAGGGGATATGTTTAAGATCGAAGATATTATGTCCAGGAGTATCGTTACAGTTAAGAAGGATACTAATATTTACGATGCGATGAATATGATGCTTGAGCATAAGATAAGTGGGCTTCCGGTGGTGGATGACAATATGCGCCTTGAGGGGATCATCAGCGAGAAAGATATATTAAAGATCTTGGTTGATGGACAGGTAACCGACACTCAGAAAGTAGCCGATTACATGAGAAGCGAAGTGGTAAGTTTCTGTCCGCAGGACAGCGTGGTGCAGGTCTGTGAATTTCTGATACAGAATCCTTTTAGAAGGGTGCCTATCCTTAAAGACGGGATATTAGTGGGCATTGTGGCAAGGAGGGATATCATATCTTTGATCCTGCGGTTAAGGTCAAAGATAAAAAAAAGCTAAACAGCTGTCAGCTATCAGCTAAATTATAGGAATGAGTAGTGAGGATGAGTAATGAGATTAGGATGAGAATTAGTTTGAGGAGAAAATTTAAAGATTTTCCCCATACCTCACTCTCATCCCAGTCCCACGACTCACGCCCCACGTCTCATTCTTACGCTTACTTGGCAATTCTTTCCCTTGACAAGACCAGATTCTATGCTATATTATAACTAATTACGATGAAGTAATAAGGCAAAGATGCCTTCTCCCCCCAAGAGAAGGCTTAATTATTAATAGACACAGGCGTCTTTTATCCTCATAAAGAGGACGAAAGGCGCCTTTTGCTTAGTAAAAGCACACCGGCGCAATACCGATAAGCGCCGGGTGTAGATATTAACAAGTGACACCCCGCTTTATAGGATAAGCGGGTGCGTCCTTACTGGACAGCCATATGAAAAAAGATAATTTAAAGATAGCTTTAGCGCAAATCAATTGTACGGTAGGAGACCTTCATGGTAACCGGGATAAGATTATATCTTATGTCCGGATGGCTGAAGAGTTGGGGGCGGATGTTGTGTCCTTTCCGGAATTGGCCATTACCGGGTATCCTGCGGAAGACCTGCTTTATAAAAATAAATTTATAGAAGACAACTTAAAGATTTTGAAAGAAATCGCCTCAAGGGTGGGAAATGTTATTTGTATTGTAGGTTTTGTGGACAAAAAAGCCGGCAAGCTTTATAATGCCGCGGCAATTATTTACAAAGGTAAAATTATTGGGTCCTATCACAAAATGCTTCTTCCTAATTACAGCGTTTTTGATGAAAAAAGGTATTTTTCCCGCGGGCAGAAGCCTGTTGTTTTTAAGATAGGCAAGTTAGTTTTTGGGGTGAATATTTGTGAGGATATCTGGCATGATGACGGGCCGCTTAAAGAACAGGTAAAAAAAGGCGCGCGGTTTATTTTTAATATTAATGCCTCTCCATATCACATGGGCAAAATAAAGATGCGCAAGCGGATCATTTGCCAGCAAGCAAAAAAGAACAAGCTGCCTATTGCCTATACAAATCTGGTTGGCGCTCAGGATGAGCTTGTTTTTGACGGTAATAGTATGGTAGTTGATCAAAACGGTAAGATCATATCTTTTGCTTCAAGCTTCAAAGAAGATTTTCTTTTTGTGGATACGCAAGAAGAGAATCAGCCCGTAGGGATAAAAGCCATGGGAGAAATAGAAGAAGTTTACAGCGCGCTTGTTTTGGGCTTGAAGGATTATGTCCATAAAAATGGTTTTTCTAAGGTGGTTTTGGGATTAAGCGGCGGAATTGATTCCGCTTTAGTTTTGGTCTTAGCGGTAGATGCTTTGGGCAAAGATAATGTGAAGGCGGTTTTTATGCCTTCACGTTATTCTTCCCAAGAATCAGAAATAGACGCGCGAGCGCTTTGCGAGAATGCCGGCGTGGAACTATTAAATATCCCTATTGAGCATATTTATAAAATGTGCCTTATGGCACTTGAGCCGCATTTTACTGGAATGCCTAAGAATATAGCTGAAGAAAACCTTCAGGCGCGCATACGCGGCAATATGCTGATGGCCTTGTCCAATAAATTTGGATACTTAGTTGTTACTACCGGGAATAAATCCGAGATGTCCACTGGCTATGCCACGCTTTATGGTGATATGGCAGGAGGGTTTGCTTTGATCAAAGATGTGCCCAAGGTATTAGTGTATAAATTAGCTTATTACCGTAATAGTCTATCCGCGGTTATACCGGATAGGATCCTTACTAAAGAGCCTACCGCGGAATTAAAGCCAAACCAGAAGGACAGCGATACTTTGCCTGTTTATGAAGAGCTTGATCCTGTACTTAAGGCTTACGTGGAAGAAGATCGGGATTTAGAGGAAATGATAAAAAGCGGTTTTGATGCGCAAGTTGCCTCTCGGGTTATTTCTATGGTGGATAAAAGCGAATACAAGCGTCGACAATCGCCTCCGGGAGTTAAAATTACCCCTAAGGCATTTGGCAGGGACAGGCGCATGCCGATCACTAATAAATACAAGGAAGGCTTGAAATGAAACAAGATTTCTCTGGGACGCTTAAAAGAATAACTCCTAAATTAAAGGGCATCGCCTACAAATTAGCCGGGATGGTGCCTTTTTTGAATCAAGAGGACTTGTTCCAAGAAGCCCTTGTGCATCTGTGGGTTGGTTTCCGTGATAGTGAATTACAGGATAAAACCGATAGTTATATATTGCAAGGATGTTATTTTCATTTAAAGAATTATATCCGCACTGTTTCCGATAAGAAACAAACTATGAGCCTTGATGCTTTTGTGAATGATAACAATACGACTTTGGAGAAAATTCTTCCCGTAGAAGACAGTAATTTATTCTTGGAACAGTTAAACAGCCAGTTTATTTTTCAGAAAATAAGAAATAACGGGTTGACAAGCCAAGAAAAAGAAGTGTTTAATTTATATTATCAGGGGTTAAGCGCCAGAAAAGTTGCTTCTCGTATGGGCCTTTCTCATGTGCGCGTACTAAGGCTAAAAGATAATATAAGGAAAAGATACCAGCATCTTCTTCAAGAATAAAAGATTTTAGTTACCAGTAAGTCGTATTTTTTACTTGTAGTAGTAAGAGAAACAAACACATTGATGTGTTAACATTGAAAAGGTGTTCTTCCATATAAAGAACCCCTTTTTGTTGCAGTAAGCAACACACCCGCGCAATTCAGATAGGCGCGGGGTGTGATCAAGACGCAGACGTCTTTCTTTTTGGGCCAATAGTGGCCTCAAAGGGAAGGCGTCTTTATTTTATAAAGGGAGGATTACATGATAAAACGTTTTATTGCAGTAATGATTATTGCAGTAGGCAGCTTGTTTCTTAGCTTGGGTAGTGTTTGGGCGCAAGATAAAAGTGCTTCAGAAGGAATTTTATCGGATTTGGGTTTTACAATATCAGGGGATTTGAATTTTAGCTCTATTTATATGTGGCGCGGGATAATGCTGGATGGGGACGCGGTAGTACAGCCGGGAATATATTTGACTTCAGTAAATAGCAAATTAGGCAAATTGAAATTTGGTTTTTGGGCGAGTCAGCCTATGGAAAAACAAGATAACTTAAATTCCAGCGAAATTGATTATATTGCCGAATATAGTTATAGTTTTCCGGTCTTGGATTTCATCTTAGGGCACACCTATTATGATTTCCCGGATGGCTTACCTCTTGATGGAGCAGCTAAAGCTTTTAGCCGTGAGGCGTATGTAGCGTTTGCGTTCCCTAAACTTTTCTTGTCTCCTTCGGTTTACTATTATTATGATTATGGCAGAAAAGACGACGGTGGCGGAGAGGGTAGTTACACAGTCTTAAACGCAAGTTACAGTCAACCGTTTACTTTAAGCAATCACAATATGAGTTTGGATATCTCTGGGCATATCGGCTCAAACAATAAACTTTATTACCGCGGCAAAGGCGGAGATTTTGGCACGACTTTAGGCGTTACAATGCCCTTAACAAAGAATTTAACCTGTAAGCCTAATATCAGCTATTCACTGCCCTGGGGCAATATAAGTGATAAGGGCAATGGGAATCAACAAGCAAGGGTTTATGGCGGGGCGTATTTAAGCTATATATTTTAAGAAAGGCAGGGTGAGAATATGATTAATGCAGGAGATACGGCGTGGGTTTTGATTTCTTCGGCGTTGGTATTGCTGATGACTCCGGGCTTGGCTTTTTTCTACGGGGGGATGGTTAGGAAAAAGAACATGTTAAGCGTCTTGATGCAATGTTTCATTATTATGTGCGTATTGAGTTTGCAATGGGTTTTGTATGGTTATAGCTTGTCATTTCATCCAGGCAGCGGTTTTTGGGGTGGGTTTGCTTGGGCAGGTTTAAAGGGCGTGGGTTTAGAGCCTTACGCAGATTATGCCGGGACTATTCCGCATCAAGCCTTTATGATTTTCCAAGCCATGTTTGCCATTATTACTCCGGCGCTTATTATCGGAGCATTTGCCGAGAGGATGAAATTCTCCGCGTTTATTGTTTTTACTCTTCTCTGGGCGACTTTTGTTTATGACCCGTTATGCCACTGGGTTTGGGGTGTAGGAGGTTGGTTAAGAAATTTAGGGGCATTGGATTTTGCCGGAGGAACGGTCGTGCATATTAATGCCGGTATCGCAGCTTTGGTTACCGCTATTGTAATCGGAAGGCGTAAGAATTTGGATTCCAATGTTCCTGTTCCGCATAATCTGCCATTTGTAGTATTGGGCGCTGGCTTATTGTGGTTTGGCTGGTTTGGTTTTAACGCCGGAAGCGCCTTAGGGGCGAATGGTTTGGCAGTAAATGCCTTTGTGGTTACCAACACTGCAGCCGCAGCCGCAGGTTTATCCTGGGCTTTAATAGAATGGATACGTAACGGCAAGCCCACAATGTTTGGGTTGGCATCCGGAGCTGTCGCAGGTTTAGTGGCGATTACTCCCGCCGCAGGCTTTGTGAGTGTTATGCCGGCAATTGTTATCGGGCTATTGGTCAGCGTGTTCTGTTTTATTGCTGTAAGTTTGGTCAAGCCTAGATTCGGTTATGATGATTCATTGGATGCTTTTGGGGTGCATTGCGTGGGCGGGATTTGGGGAGCATTAGCCACAGGATTATTTGCCTCTAAGATGGTTAATCCTGCTGGAGCAGATGGATTTTTCTTTGGCAACCCAAAGTTGTTACTGGTTCAATTGGGCGCGGTTTTGGCAACTATAGTTTATACTATAATAGTTACTTTTGTTATTTATAAAGTTGTAGATTTATTCTTTGGAGTGCGCGTATCGGATAAAGAAGAGGCCATAGGCCTTGATTTAACCCAGCACAGGGAAAGAGCGTATACAGTATTGGAATAACAAAAAAGCTAAAAACTAAAAGCGCAAAGCGTAAAACTATAGCGTAAAACTTAAAACTTTTAAATTTTGAATTTTGGTTTTGCATTTTTCGCTTTAAGCTTTTCGCTAAAAAGGGAGGATTTATGAAACTTATTATAGCAATCATCCAGCCTCACAAACTTGAAGAAGTGAAAGAACAGCTTTACAAGGCGGAAGTCAATTTAATTACCGTCAGCGAAGTTTTAGGCCACGGCAGGCAGATGGGGGTTACCGAAGTCTACAGGGGCCACAAAGAAACGGGAAATCTCTTAAGAAAAGTGCGCCTGGAAATAGCGGTAAACGAAAACTTTGTTGAGCCAACGATAAAAGCAATCATCAAAGGCGCCAAAACCGGTGAAACCGGTGATGGTAAGATCTTTGTTTTGGACCTTAAGGAATGCGTGCGCATCAGGACAGAGGAAAAAGGTAATGTCGCAATTGGGTAAAAATTTTCCCAGAAAGGGCAACACCGGATCGTCATTTTGGGCCGGGTGTAGATATAAGAGGGGCAAGACTATTTACTTGTTTTTTATTTGAGATTTGAACAAATTTAAGGTATAGTGTACTATAATCATTCAAATTAAAAGGGGGCAAACATGTCGGTAAGACAAGAGGCATTAGCGAATATTAAAGGTATTGTATTGGATAAAAATGAGGCGCCGAAGAAAGTTTCTTCTTATTTTGGCTCTAATACCTTTGGCATGGAGACCATGGAGAAGCTTATTTCCAAGGATACCCTGGAGGCATTTAAGAAATGGATGTCTGAAGGAAAGACTATTTCCATTGAACAGGCAAATGAAATTGCCAATTGCATGAAAGACTGGGCGATTGCCAAGGGGGCTACTTATTATACCCACTGGTTTCAGCCCATGACCGGTTTAACTGCCGAGAAACACGACAGTTTTATCTCTATTACCGGGCCGGGAAAAGTTATTGAGAAGTTTTCTGGAAACAAGCTTATTCAGGGAGAACCGGATGCTTCAAGTTTCCCCTCTGGGGGCATACGCGCCACTTTTGAGGCCCGTGGCTATACTGCCTGGGATCCTTCAAGCCCGGCATTTATTATTGAAAGCAAGCTTGGCAAGACTCTTTGCATCCCGACGATATTTATTTCTTACCATGGAGAGGCGTTAGATAAGAAACTTCCGCTTTTACGTTCGGACGAAGCATTAAATAAGGCTGCGATTGGTTTGTTGAAACTTTTCGGCCATAATAACGTAAAAAAAGTTTTTTCCACTTGCGGACCGGAGCAGGAATATTTCCTGATCGATAAGAATTATTATAATTTGCGCCAGGACCTGATCATGACTGGGCGTACTTTAGTAGGCGCAGCCAGCCCCAAGGGGCAGCAATTAGAGGATCAGTATTTTGGCACCATTAAAGAGCGGGTAGTTAATTTTATGTTTGAAACAGCCGAAGAAGCCTATAAACTGGGAATTCCAGTAATGACAAGGCACAATGAGGTGGCTCCGCATCAATATGAATTTGCCCCGATTTTTGAAGAATCCAATATTGCCGCTGACCATAACCAGCTGTTGATGGACATCATGAAAAAAGTGGCGCTTCGCCATAACATGGTCTGCCTTTTACATGAGAAGCCTTTTGCAGGGATAAACGGAAGCGGAAAACACCTTAACTGGTCTTTGTCTGATGATAAGGGGAACAACCTTTTGAATCCCGGCCAAACACCCGAAGACAATCTGCAATTTTTGGCAATACTGGTTGCGGTCTTGCGCGCTGTTTATATCCACGCTGATTTATTGCGCGCGTCAGTGGCTATGGCAGGCAATGAACACCGTTTAGGCGCCAATGAAGCTCCTCCGGCTATTTTAAGTGTTTTCTTAGGAGATCAGCTAAGCGGAATTCTGGATATGATCGAGAAAGGCGCTAAGGGCAAAGTTTCCAAGGCGGATATCATTGATTTAGGAATTGCCCGGCTTCCCAAATTCAATAAAGATATGACAGATAGAAACCGCACTTCGCCATTTGCTTTTACCGGCAACAAATTTGAATTCCGCGCGGTGGGTTCATCTCAGAATATTTCTACGCCGATTGCGGTGATAAATACTATTATCGCGGAATCGCTTGATTTTGTAGCGGAGAGGATTAAGAAGGCGCAAGCCGGCAATAAAGATTTTAACAGCGCATGCCTTAAGGTTATTGCAGAGCTTGTTAAAGAAACTAAAGATATCCGCTTTGAGGGCAATAACTACGCGCAAAGCTGGATAAAAGAAGCGAAGAAAAGGGGCCTTGCTAATGTGGCTTCTACGGTTGGCGCGTTAGGGGCGTTAATTGATGAAAAGAACATTTCTCTCTTTGAAAAATATAAAGTTTTCTCAAAAGATGAGATTGTCGCGCGTTTCCATATTTGGGTGCATATGTATAATCTGACCCTGGAGATTGAAGCCAACACTCTAAACGAGATGGTTAACGCCTCTATTGTGCCTGCGGGGAAAGAGTATGAAAAGCTGCTGGCAAATAACTTGGAGAATTTGGTGCGGCTTAAAAAAGATGCCAAGTTAGACGTTGACGCGAAGGTTTTGACTGACCAGAAAGACCACTTATCTGACGTGGTGACAAAGATCTATTATGTCAGGCGCAATGTTGGCGAAATGACAAAGCTTCTGGAAAAGGCGGCAAAATTAGACAATGAAAAACGGGCTGAACTTTATTTTGAACAGCTGAAGCCATTGATGGAGCATATCAGGAAACACGTTGATGCTTTAGAGATGGTTGTTTCTGATGAGCATTGGGATCTGCCTAAATACAGGGAAATGCTCTTTATTAAGTAAAGAAAAGGTTACCGGTAGAATGTTTTTCTTACTTGTATTCTAAGATAAAGGTAGGCACAGTGTTGTGCTTTTAGCTTTAGATTAAGTGAACATAGGCGTTCATTTTGGCAGGTATCTGTTAAGCCAGAATGAGCGCCTTTTTTATAATAACCGGTGATTAAACTTTAGGCAAAATGCTTACCATAATAATTACCGAAGATGAATTAAAGATCAAAGATGCGATTTCGCGCCTTCTTAAGCATGAAGGTTATGCCATGGATGAAGGGATTTCCAGGGATAACGTGATAAGGATCGTAAAGAAAGATAATATCCGGGATTTAGCTTTTATAAAAGACAAGATTATTGCATTAGAGGATTCTTTGTACGACCAGAAACGCGGTGAATTATATAAATCGGTTTTAGAGGCGATTGAAAAACCGTTAATCGAGCATACATTGGAGCGCACTGAAGGCAATCAATTAAAGGCGGCGAAGATCTTAGGTATTAACAGAAATACTATGCGCGCGAAGATTAAGAAATTAAACATAAGCTTACAGGCATGCAAAACAATATATTAAAGAAAATAAATAACTTCACCGAATACGGCCTATACGACGCGCGTTTTGAGCACGACGCCTGCGGGGTGGGTTTTATTTGCGATATCAAGGGCGTAAAAACAAACTCTCTTGTCCAGCAGGCCCTGCAGATCCTAAATCACCTGTCGCATCGAGGCGCTACCGGAGCAGACCCCCGGACAGGCGACGGAGCGGGTATTCTTATCCAGATGCCGGATGATTTCTGCAGGAAGAAAGCCGGTGAAAATAAAATTAAGCTTCCCGCTTATGGAAGATACGCAAGCGGGTTGGTATTTTTGCCGCAGAACCAAAGGGACAGGCAGTTTGTCAAAGATGTTTTCGCTAAAGTTGCCGCAGAAGAAAAACAGGATATTTTGGGCTGGAGAAGCGTTCCGGTAGATAATTCATGCATTGGAAAGACTGCGCAAAAGAACCGCCCGGGCATTGAGCAAATCTTTATCAGTTGTTCAGATGACATAAAAGACCAGCTGGCTTTTGAGAGAAGGCTATATGTTATCCGCAAGAAAATAGAAAATATTGTTAGAGCCTCAGAGATTAAAGAAAAATCATTTTTTTATATTACCAATCTTTCCAGCCGTACCTTTTCTTATAAAGGGCTTTTAATGCCTGAGCAAATGGATAAGTTTTTTCTGGATTTTAAGGACAAAAGCTTGAAAAGCGCGTTGTGCCTGGTGCATTCCCGTTACAGCACCAATACTTTCCCGTCTTGGGAATTGGCGCAACCATTCCGATATTTGGCTCATAACGGAGAAATAAATACTTTAAGAGGCAATATTAATTGGATGCGCGCCAGAGAGGGGTTTTTAAAAAGCGCGGTATGGGGAAAGAATTTAGAAGAAATTCTTCCGGTTATTGCGCCCGGAGGAAGCGATTCCGCGGCCATAGATAATATTTTTGAACTTCTTCTTCTATCCGGCAGGCCGCCAGAGCAGGTGATGATGATGCTTATTCCCGCGGCCTGGCAGCAGGATAAGCTTATGGATAAAAATTTAAAAGATTTCTATAAATATCATGCCTGCATTATGGAGTCATGGGATGGCCCGGCGGCAATAGCCTTTACTGATGGAGATTGCGTAGGAGCAAGTTTAGATAGGAATGGTTTGCGTCCGGCAAGATACCTTGTTACTAAGGATGGTATTGTGGTGATGGCTTCTGAGGCAGGGGTTTTGGACATTGCGCAGGAGAATATCGCTTATTCCGGCAGGCTTGAGCCAGGGAAGATGCTTTTTATTGATACTGTTAAACAAAAGATCATTCCTGATGAACAAATCAAGAATAATATTGCCGCGAAAAATCCTTATAGTAAATGGCTAGAGCAAAATATGATGGATCTGGAAGATATCCCAAGTTGTGGATATAATAGGCAGGAAGATGATTATCTTAAATTATTGAAGGCCTTTGGCTATACCCGCGAGGATATCAATATTATTATTAAACCGATGGCGGAAACTTCTCAGGAGCCAATTGGTTCTATGGGCAATGACGCCTCCCACGCGGTTTTTTCCCATAGGCCCCAAAGCTTATATACTTATTTCAAGCAGCTATTTGCTCAAGTTACTAACCCCGCCATTGATCCTATTCGCGAAGAATTGGTAATGAGTTTAGAAACATATTTAGGCCCAGAGAAGAACCTGCTTGAGGAAACCTCCCAGGCCTGCCATAAGCTTAAGGTCAAAAGGCCGGTTCTTACCAATGAAGAATTAGATAAGATAGTTAATATTAACGCTTCTGGTTTTCGCTCTAAGAAAATTTCGCTTCTTTTTAAGCCTGCAGACCAAAACGATTTTGTGAATGCCTTAGATAGAATCTGCCGGGAAGCTGGCGAGAGCATAAAAGAAGGATTTACTTTTATTGTTTTAAGCGATAGAGGCGTGGATAATCACAACGCCAGTATTCCAGCGCTGTTGGCCTGTTCAGCAGTGCATCAGTATTTGGTGCGTTTAGCGCTTCGCACCCAGACAAGCATTATTGTAGAATGCGCTGACGCGCGCGAAGTGCATCATTTCGCGCTTCTTTTTGGTTACGGCGCGGATTGTGTGAATCCGTATCTAGCCTATGAAGCTATTAACGCGCTTATCAAGGAGAAAGAAATCAGCCTTGATTTCTCCAGGGCGACAGGCAATTATATTAAGGCAGTGGATAAAGGCATATTAAAGATCCTTTCCAAGATGGGGATCTCTACTTTGCAAAGTTATAGAGGAGCTCAGATATTTGAGGCTTTGGGATTAGGCAAAGATATTATTGATAAATATTTTACTGGCACAGTTTCTCGTATTGAGGGGGCCAGTTTAGAGGTTATCCAAAAAGAAACTTCTTTAAGGCACCAAGCCGCATTCTTAGGCCAAAATACCCAGAATACTGTGGATTTAGAAGCAGGGGGCGCCTATAAATGGCGCAAAGACGCAGAAGCCCATCTTTGGAATCCGGAAACTATTTCTCTTTTACAAGACGCCACGCGCTTGGGGGATTATGAAAGATACAAACAATTTGCCGGGCTTATAAATTGTCAAAAAGAGCAGCCGGTAACTTTGCGTTCATGTTTTAAGTTTAAAAGCACAAATTCTATCCCCCTAAAAGAAGTAGAGCCGGTAGAGGAAATTATGAAGAGATTTGCCACTGGGGCTATGAGTTTTGGCTCTATAAGCCGCGGCACTCATGAGACGCTTGCTTTGGCAATGAACCGCCTGGGCGGGCGTTCCAATACAGGCGAAGGCGGCGAGGACCCAGCGCGTTTTAAGCCGCTTGCTAACGGAGACTCTAAAAGAAGCAGTATCAAGCAAGTTGCCTCGGGCAGATTCGGAGTAACTACAAATTATTTAGTTAATGCTGATGAGCTGCAGATTAAAATTGCTCAAGGAGCTAAGCCCGGAGAGGGCGGGCAATTGCCGGGGCATAAGGTAAGTGTAATTATTGCCAAGACCCGTTATACAACGCCCGGAGTAACTTTAATTTCTCCTCCGCCGCATCACGACATTTATTCTATTGAAGACTTAGCTCAGCTTATTTTTGACCTTAAGAACACTAATCCGGATGCGCGCATAAGCGTGAAACTTGTTTCAGAAATAGGCGTAGGCACAATTGCCGCGGGGGTTGCCAAGGGGCACGCGGATATGATACTTATTTCAGGCGGCGATGGCGGGACAGGGGCGTCACCTTTAAGCTCCATTAAGCACGCTGGCATGCCTTGGGAATTGGGCCTTGCAGAAACGCATCAGAGCTTGCTTTTGAATGACCTAAGAAATAGGGTGCGTCTTCAGGCTGATGGACAGATGCGTACCGGCCGTGATGTGGCTGTTGCCGCGCTTTTAGGCGCCGAGGAATATGGTTTTTGCACAGCAGCGCTAATTGTTTTGGGTTGCGCAATGCTGCGCCATTGTCATTTAAATAATTGTTCTTTAGGGGTTGCCACGCAGGATGAATTATTGGAAGCGCGTTTTCGCGGGAAGCAAGAGCATGTGGAAAATTATTTTCGTTTTGTGGCAAATGAATTAAGAGAAATTATGGCAGCTTTAGGATTTAGAAAGTTAGAGGAGATGGTCGGCAGAAGCGATCTTTTAGAGACTGACACCGATATCTTGCCATGGAAGGCAAAGGGTGTTGATTTCTCGCGGATTTTCTTTTTCCCGGAAACAAGCTCTTCTCAAAGGGCATGCACCATGAAGCAAGACCATCCGATAAAAGACATACTGGATTTACAATTAATAGACGCTTGCTCGGGCATATTTATAAATAAGAAATCGGTAAAATTGGAATTCCCGATCTTTAATACCAACCGCACAACAGGGGCGATGTTAAGCGGTAAGATCTGTAAGGCCTTCGGCGAAGAGGGGCTTGCCGAAGACACAATACAAATCAAGTTTAAGGGGGTCGCCGGACAGAGTTTTGCCGCCTGGCTTTGTTCAGGGGTGACTTTTGAGCTTGAAGGCATGGCCAATGATTATGTCGGAAAAGGTATCTCTGGAGGAAAGGTCATTATTTATCCGAATACGAAAACTGATTATAACCCGCAAGATAACATTGTCATCGGTAATACCAGTTTTTACGGAGCGATAAACGGCCAGGCCTATATTTTAGGTAAGGCCGGGGAGCGTTTTTGCATCCGTAATTCCGGGCTTTACGCGGTTGTGGAAGGCGTGGGAGACCATGCCTGCGAGTATATGACCGGAGGACGAGTTGTGGTTTTGGGCGAAACTGGAAGGAATTTTGGCGCAGGCATGTCTGGAGGCATTGCCTATGTTTACCTTGCGCGTAATTTCCAGGAAAAGTGCAATATGGAGATGGTGGCATTAGAAAATCTGGAAAACGAAGATTTGGTGACCATCCGTAATCTTTTGGTAAATCACCATCGTTATACCAAAAGCCTTAAGGCGAAAGAAATATTAGATGATTTTAATTCTTTATCCAGGAATTTTATTAAGATTATGCCGCTTGAGTATAAACGTGTATTAGGACCAAGAAGAACAAAAGATTCAAATAATTTAGACGAGGCTTCCGATGGGTAGAAAGCGTAAAGCGAAAAACTACAGCGTAAAATTTAAAACGTTTTTAATTTTGAATTATGGTTTTACCTGCCTGCCGGCAGGCAGGCACTTTTCACTTTAAATTTTAAGTTACGGAGTTTAATTATGGGGGATGTCAGAGGATTTCTTAAAGTCAAGCGTTTAAAGCCCAAATACCGTCCGGTATGTGAAAGAGTAAAAGACTACTCTGATGTGGCGGTTTTGCCTGCGCCCCAAGATTCACAAGAACAGGCTTCGCGTTGTATGGATTGCGCAGTTGCTTTTTGTCATTGGGGATGCCCCATAGGCAATGTTATCCCGGAATGGAATGATCTGGTCTTTCATGGGCATTGGGAAAAGGCCTTTCGGCTTTTAGCCTCTACGAATAATTTACCTGAAATAACCGGCAGGCTTTGCCCGGCCCTGTGCGAATCAGCCTGCGTTTTAGGGATTAACGACGACGCGGTAACCATAAGAGAGAATGAACTTGCGATTATAGAATACGCATTTAATAACGGCTTAGTTAAGCCGCGTAAATTGATTAAAAGGACTACCAAGAAGATAGCAGTTATTGGTTCAGGGCCTTCGGGATTAGCTTGCGCGGACCAATTAAACCAGATGGGCCACATGGTAAATGTGTTTGAGAAAGATAAGGCTGTGGGCGGGATCTTGCGTTACGGCATACCAGATTTTAAACTGGAGAAAAATATTATTGATCGCAGAATAAATATTCTGGAGCAGGAAGGGATTAGATTTATTACCGGAACAGAGGCTGGCAAAGATTATTCATTAGATAAATTAAAAAATGATTTTGACGCGATTTGTCTTTGTATGGGGTCCCGGGTCCCCCGGGATTTAAAAATAGAAGGCCGCGATCTAAAGGGAATTCACTTTGCCATGGATTATTTAATTCAGTCCAACATAAGAGCTTCCGGTGGGGTTATCTCTGAAAAAGAAGCTATCGACGCGCGGGGAAAGAAAGTGGTTGTTATAGGGGGAGGAGACACCGGCTCAGACTGCGTGGGTACTGCTTGCCGTCAAGGCGCCTCTTGTGTCACGCAAATTGAAGTTATGCCTAAGCCTTCGGAATCAAGGACCTGTGATTTCCCTTGGCCAGTGCATCCGTTGCTTTTAAAAACTACTACCAGCCACGAAGAAACGGGAGAGCGTAAGTGGGCAGTATTAACCAAGAGATTTAATGGTAGTAATGGTTTTGTGAAATCTATATCTTGCGTAGAAGCCTGTTTTGAGAAAGATTCCAAGGGTTGTATGTTGATCAAAGAAAAACAGGGCACGGAATTTGTCCTTGAGGCGGACTTGGTGATCTTGGCTATTGGATTCTTGCATACCCAGCATAAAGGCCTTGTTTCGGATTTATCTCTGGAATTGGACTTGAAGGGCAACATCAAAACCGATGACAGGTTTATGACTTCTGTGAAGGGTGTTTTTTCCTGTGGTGATATGCGCCGCGGGCAATCTTTAATTGTCTGGGCGATTGCCGAAGGAAGAAACGCCGCCGAATCTATAGGCCGGTATTTGAAAGCTTAAAGCTTTATTCCTCTGGAAATATCCCGCGTTTAATGTATAATATTACCAATCTAAGCTTGAAAGGGTAGAAGATAATGATAAAGAAATCGCCGTTTTTGATTTTTATCATAATTTTAATAGTGTGTTCTTTCGTCTATATATCTATTGTTTGCGATGATGAGAATACACAAGAACAGTTTTGCAGTGCCGGGGTAGATACTATATCTATGCCGGGAATTTTATCTTGGGCCGGAGGATTCTACCGCATTGCTTATAAGGATCCTTCTGTCAAGAGCCTGCTTATCGCCTATATCGCCCAACACGAGAAATCTCCCCCATTTCTATACGCATAAATAATTGCAATTTATAATTTTAATCTAATAATAGGAGATAAAATGAAAAAGATATCCTTAATTATTGCCGTATTTTTTATATCGCTGATGGTGGTTTCCGCTTTCGCGCAGGCTAAACAAGGCAAGAAAAGCGCGGTTGTCTTAGAAACAACTATCGGAACAGTTACCTCGGTTGATAAAGTAAAGAAAGAAATTGTGATTAAAGATGATAAAACAGGGCAAGACAAGGTTTTTACGGTCAGTGAAAAACAAGCGTCTTCCATTAAGGTGGGAGAAAATGTTAAGGTAAAAGCAAAAGCAGGCAGCAGTGCCGCGGAAACTGTTAGAGCCGTTAACCCAGGATCAAAGAATAAATAAAATTAACGAATTCAAAAAAAGGAGAACTTTCATGAAGAAATTACTTTCTTTCGCAATTGTGGCTTTGTCGGTTAGTTCAGTTTGTTTCGCGCAACAGGCGCCCGTAGCCGTTAAACAGGCAAGCCGCCCTGCAGTACAGGCAAAAATGCTTACCGGTAAGATTGATACGGTTACTCCAGCAGATTCCGCAAAAGGGATAAAGGCTCAGTTTGTAATTGTTGATGAAGCTGGCAACAAAGCGGCTTTTGTGGTATCAAATTCCGCGGTAGTGCAAAGTACTGAAGCAGCGGTTGTTGGTTTAGACAAACTTGTTAAAGACCAGAAAGTGCAAGTTAAGTATCATGAAACAACCGAAGGGATAAAGGAAGCCACCTTGGTTGTTTTAGTAAAGTAATTTTTGTTTAGTCATGGGTAAATGGCTGGCGGGGTTAAATCCGCCGGCCATTTACCAAGCTATTTAAAAGAAGATAATATGGCCAAAGGCATTAATAAAACCCAGAATTGGAATTTTGATTATGTAAGTTCTTCCTGTGAGGCGCTTCTTAAGAACCTGGAAACCTCGCAGCAAGGATTAACCGAAGAAGAGGCGCAAAAACGCCTTGAAGATTATGGCTTTAATGAGCCGGTTAAGAAAAAGAAACGTACGATTGTTATCCAGATCCTCTCCAAGTTTTTTAACCCCCTTGTTATAGTGCTTTTAATCATTGCCGGATTTTCTCTTTTCTTTGGGGAAAAGATAAGCGCTGTTATCGTTATAGCCATGGCAGTTATGAGCGTTCTTTTGTCTTTTATCCAGGAATATAAGGCAGGCAAAGAGGCTGAACGCTTAAGTGAAATGGTGCGCGCGACTGCCACGGTTTACCGCAACGGCAAGCCTAAGGAAATAAAAATCAAAGAAATTGTCCCGGGGGATATAGTTGACCTTTTTGCTGGAGACATGATCCCGGCAGATTTAAGGATTGTTTCCTGCAAGGATCTTTTTATTAATCAGTCAGCCTTAACCGGAGAATCTTTTCCGGTAGAGAAGACATTCGAACCGGTAATTACTAAAAGTTCTTCGGTTCAAGAACTTTCTAATATTGCTTTTATGGGTACATCAGTTTTAAGCGGGACTGCCTTGGGGGTTGTGGTTAAGACAGGGCTAAACACCCAGTTTGGAGCGATTTCCCGAAGACTGGCGTCTATGGTTATTGAAAGCGCTTTTGATAAAGGCATCCGCAGTTTTACGTGGCTGATGATCCGTTTTATGTTAGTCCTGGTGGCGATTGTTTTTACCATTAATGCCTATTCTAAAGGAAACGTTGTGCAGGCTTTAATGTTCGCCCTTTCTGTGGCAGTCGGGCTTACCCCGGAGATGCTTCCGATGTTGGTTGCGCTTAATCTTTCTAAAGGCGCCATCTCGATGTCAAAAAAAGATGTTATTGTCAAACGGCTAAACGCAATCCAGAATTTCGGGGCCATGGATGTTCTTTGCACTGACAAAACCGGGACACTTACGCTTGATAAAATTATTATTGAGCATCATTGCGATGTGGTGCGTAAAGAAGACGATGATGTCTTAAGGTTCGCCTATATTAATAGCTGCTATCAAACAGGGCTTAAGAATATTCTGGACCGCGCTATCCTTAAACATGAGAAGCTTCTGGTAAAAGATTACAAGAAGGTTGACGAGGTTCCCTTTGATTTTTCCCGCAGGCTTATGTCAGTAGTAGTGGATATGGATAATAAACATAGGCTTATTTCTAAGGGCGCGCCCGAGGAAATATATAAACGTTGTTCTAGTTTTGAGCTGGATGGCGAGATTCTGGATTTGGGCCAAGGAGATTTGGTATTAACTGAATTGAGAAAAGAGTACGATAATTTGGGTAAAGAAGGGTTCAGGGTTTTGGCAGTAGCCTATAAGGATTTTGAAAAGCTTCAAGACAGGTATTCCAAAGATGATGAGCAGGGCTTAATTCTCAAAGGTTATATTGCTTTTTTGGATCCGCCTAAGTCTTCCACCAAAAAGACAATTGAGACCTTAAAGAGCTTAGGCATAGATTTTAAAGTCTTAACCGGTGATAATGAGCTGGTAACTAAGAAAATATGCGCTGATGTGGGATTGGACATAAAGGGGCTTGCGACAGGGGATCAGGTTGAGAAAGCAAGCGATTCTGAACTGCGGGAACTTGTTAAGGGCACAACTATCTTTGCGCGCCTGGCGCCGTTACAGAAAGAGCGGGTTATCCATGCCCTTCATGATAATAAGCATATTGTGGGGTATCTGGGAGACGGGATCAACGACGCCGCGGCTTTAAAAGCGGCTGACGTAGGTATTTCTGTTAACAACGCGGTAGATATTGCCAAGGAATCAGCCGATATAATTCTTCTCAAGAAGAGTTTGATGGTTTTAGGTGACGGGGTGATTGAGGGCAGAAAGACTTTCGGTAACATTTTGAAATATATAAAAATGGGCTCAAGCTCTAATTTCGGCAATATGTTCAGTATGGTTGGCGCAAGCATCTTTTTGCCGTTTTTGCCCATGCTTCCTTTGCAAATTCTTTTGAATAACTTTCTGTATGACCTCTCGCAGATTGCTATCCCATCGGATGAGGTTGATAAAGAGTATCTTTTAAAGTCAAGGGCATGGAACGTGAACTATATTAAGAGATTTATGGTTTTTATCGGCCCGGTAAGCTCATTTTTTGATTATATAACCTTCGGGACTTTATGGTTTATCTTCCACGCCAACGCAGCATTCTTCCAGACCGGATGGTTTCTGGAATCTCTTTGCACGCAGACATTGGTAATTCATGTTATACGCACGGGAAAAATCCCTTTTGCAGAAAGTAGACCTAGCCAGTTCCTGATATTTACTTCTATTTATATTGTGACAATAGGTTTGATACTTCCATTTATTCCGCTTGGGAAATATTTTGGTTTTGTGGCGCCTGCGCCAACCTATTTTATTGCCCTATTAATTATTGTAGCAGGTTACTTGTTTACGGTGCAAGCTGTTAAGGGTTGGTTTATTAACAGGTATGGATATGAATAAATTGTCCTCTGGAGCTTGACATTTGTCTAGGGCAGTGCTATATTAATACTTAAGAAGAGGCTCAAGGGCGAGTTTCTTAAAAGATTATAAAACAGCGGCGTTTGGTGGCCGAAGTATCGGCGCTAAACGTTTTTTTATTTCCCGACGCCCCTATTTATATTAGAACGAAAGTTCTGGGGGTCGGGATTCCGCCCCTGAATATTAATACAAATAATCAGGGGGCTTCATTTACGAGACAATTATGGCTAAATATATTTTCATTACGGGCGGGGTGATTTCAAGCTTAGGCAAAGGCATTACTTCTGCTTCTATCGGCAAGATCTTGGAATCAAGGGGTTTAAAAGTAACCCTGATGAAGTTTGATCCCTATCTTAATGTTGACCCTGGGACCATGAATCCCTATCAACACGGAGAGGTCTATGTTACCGATGATGCCGCGGAAACAGACCTGGATCTGGGGCATTACGAGCGTTTTACCTCATCAACGATTACGAAATTTAATAATGTGACTACGGGCCAAATTTATAGCGCGGTAATAGGCCGTGAAAGAAAAGGGGATTATTTAGGCAAAACCGTGCAGGTTATCCCGCATATTACCGATGAAATAAAACAAAGGATTAAGAAAGTTGCCGAGGTTTCAGGCGCGGACATAGTATTGGTAGAAATTGGCGGAACAGTCGGAGACATCGAAAGCCTGCCATTTTTAGAAGCAGCGCGGCAATTTCGCTTGGATGCCGGAAGCAATAACTGTCTTTATATACATCTTACGCTTGTTCCTTATATTAAGGCTGCCGGTGAAATTAAAACCAAACCCACCCAGCACAGCGTCGGCACCTTAAGAGAAATCGGCATCCAGCCGGATATATTAGTTTGCCGTACGGAGAAAACTATTTCTGATGAGGTAAAAGAAAAAATCTCGCTTTTTTGCAGTATTCGTAAAGAAGCGGTTATTGAGGCAAAAGACGTGGAATCCATTTATCAATTGCCGCTTGTTTTTAAACAACAGATTTTGGATGAGATAATCCTAAGCCATTTTGGCCTTATTTCCAAGATGTCTGACCTTGAGGCTTGGAAAGAAAACGTAGTAGAGAGGGTCATCCATCCCAAAGAGAAAGTCAAGATTGCCTTTGTGGGAAAATATATTACTTTGCAGGATGCCTATAAATCTGTTTATGAAGCCTTAATCCACGCTGGTATTGCCAATGATGCCAAGGTAGAGATAGAAAAGGTTGATTCTGAAGAGATAGAGAAGTATGGCGCAGAGAAGTTGCTGTCTGGGGTATCCGGCATACTTGTCCCTGGAGGTTTTGGTAATCGCGGGATAGAGGGTAAGATTAAGGCAATACAATTTGCCAGAGAAAATAAAATACCATTTTTAGGCTTATGTTTGGGGATGCAGTGCGCAGTTATAGAATTTGCCCGGCATGCCTGCGGGATGAAGCAGGCAAACTCCACGGAGTTTAATAAAAACACCAAATATCCGGTTGTAAGCTTATTGGAAGAACAAAAAAGCTTATCTGGTTTGGGCGGGACTATGCGCTTAGGAGCTTATCCTTGTAGGATTAAAGCTGGCAGCTTGGCGCGCAATATCTACAAGAAAGAAATTATTTCTGAAAGGCATCGCCATCGCTATGAGTTCAATAACAAATATAAAAAGGCGCTTCAAGATAAAGGCATGGTTTTTTCCGGAACATTCCCCAAGAGTGATTTAGTAGAAATTGTAGAATTGAAGGATCATCCGTATTTTATCGCTGTGCAATTCCATCCGGAGTTTCAATCCAAGCCGGACAAGCCGCATCCGTTGTTTAGCAGGTTTATCAAATCCGCGTTTTTAAAATCTGTTAGCCCTTAGGTTTCCATGGTATTATGTAGAAAAAGGGCCCATCAGATGAATAAAGAAGAAATCTTTTCTTTTCTAAATTCCGACAAGAAGCACGATATTGATCAATTATTTTCTCGCGCGGATCAAGCGCGCAAGGATTTTGTGGGGGATGCAATACACTTGCGCGGGATCATTGAATTTTCCAATTACTGCAAGAGAAATTGCGCTTATTGCGGTTTAAGAAGAGATAACAAAAATCTTAAGCGCTACCGCATGGATTATCCGGAAATCTTCAGGCACGCTATTAAAGCCAAAGATTTAAAAATTCCTACAGTTGTTTTGCAGTCCGGGGAAGACCCTTGGTATAAAATAGATAAGCTTTGTGCTTTAATTAGGGAAATAAAGAAATTGGGGTTGGTTGTTACTTTATCTATCGGCGAGTGTTCTTACGCAGACTATAAGAAATTGCGTAAAGCCGGCGCAGACAGGTATTTGCTAAGGTTTGAAACATCTGACCCGAAACTCTACAAAAAATTAAAGCCCGGGTGTTTGTTGTCTACGAGGCTTTCTTGTTTGAAGAATCTAAAAAGGTTAGGTTTTGAAACCGGATCCGGAGTTATGGTGGGTTTGCCCGGGCAAACTGATGAAAGTTTGGCCGATGATATCATGCTTTTTAAGAAGTTTAAATTGGACATGATCGGCGTAGGGCCTTTTATCCCGCATCCTCACACGCCTTTAGCAAGAAATAAAACCGGAACACTGGAAAAAGTCTTGAAGGTATTGGCTTTAACTAGAATTGTTACCAAGAACACAAATATTCCGGCAACTACTGCTGTTGGGACAATTGACGCCTTGGGCAGGCAAAAGGCATTAGCCTGCGGAGCGAATGTTTTAATGCCCAATATTACTGACGCTAAATACAGAAAGCTCTACCAGATCTATCCGGATAAGATTTGTATTAGTGAAGATGCGCTTCGTTGCCGCGGATGCGTAGAGAAAATGGCGCGCGCCTTGGGCCGCACAATTGTTTCCGGAGCTAATTTATGAAAAAAAAGAAAGTATTAGCCGCCTTAAGCGGAGGAGTAGATTCCACAATCGCCGCGTATTTGCTTAAAGAACAGGGGTATGATGTAAAAGGCATCACCATGAAAATCTGGGATGATGCTTCATCTTCGGGGGATTTTATAAAAAGCGGATGTTACGGCCCTGGCGAAGGCAAAGATATTTTGGACGCGCAAAAAGCTGCCGAAAAAATTGGAATTCCGCATTATGTAGTAAATCTCAAGGATGAATATAAAAAGTTAGTCTTAGGGTATTTCTCAAAAGAATATTTATCCGGTAAAACCCCTAATCCCTGCATTGTTTGTAATCAGAAGATCAAATTCGGGTTATTACTGGATAAGGCGGATAAGCTGGGGATTGATTTTGATTTATTCGCTACCGGGCATTACGCGCGTATAGAGTTTGACCGGAAAACTAAAAGGTATTTACTTAAGAAAAGCCTTGATCCAGAAAAAGATCAGACCTATTTTCTCTATCGCTTGAAACAACAGCAGCTTAGAAAAACAATATTTCCGCTGGGCGGGTTTCTCAAGAAACAGGTCAAGAAGCTGGCCATGGAAATCGGCCTTAAGGATTTTGTAGAGAAACCGGAAAGCCAGGATTTCTACGAAGGCGATGATTTTTCGGCTTTTTTCCCAAAGAATAAGATTTACCCGGGTGAAATTGTGGATACTTCAGGAAAAGTAATCGGCAAGCACAGGGGGATCGTTTATTATACTATTGGGCAGCGCAAAGGTTTGAATATCGGAGGCCTAAAAGAGCCCTTTTATGTTGTGGGGCTTGATGCCTGTAAAAATAAAGTAATTGCCGGCAAAAAAGACGAACTTTTTTCCCGCTTTTTGATTGCTAAAGATGTCAATTGGATCTCTAATTTAAAACTGCCCAGTAAGATAAAAGCTAAAGCCAAATTACGTTTTCGCCATCCAGAACAGCCTTGCACGGTTATTGCGCAAGATAAAAATATGGCAAGGGTTGTTTTTGACAAGCCGCAGATGTCTATTACCCCCGGACAGTCAGTTGTTTTTTACCTGCGGGATTCGGTTTTAGGGGGAGGGATTATTGAAAAAGCCCGCCAATGATATGCCTTTACAAAGCCAGCCTCCTATAATATAATAACCGCCATATGAAAAACGGTTTTGATAACGAGAAATACCTTGAAGAGCAGACTTCTGCGATTACCGAGAGGGTAAGTAAATTCGGCAATAAGCTTTATCTTGAATTTGGGGGCAAGCTTTGTTTTGACTACCATGCCGCGCGGGTTTTGCCCGGGTATGATCCCAATGTAAAAATCCGCCTTCTGCAGTTACTCAAAGATAAGATTGAAATTGTGCTTTGTATCTATGCCGCAGATATTGAGCGCGGCAGGGTGCGCGGAGATTTCGGGATCACCTACGACGCGGCCACCTTCAAGCTTATCGATGATCTAAGAAAGTGGGGGCTGGATATTTCATCAGTGGTGATCACCCGTTTTGCCAATCAGCATGCCGCAATTATCTTTAAGAATAAGCTGGAGAGAAGAAATGTTAAAGTTTATTTGCATTATCCAATTGATGGATACCCTACGAATGTGGACTATGTGGTAAGCGAGAGGGGTCTTGGCAAGAATGATTATATTGCCACAAAGAAACCCATTGTTGTGGTTACTGCTCCCGGGCCAAATAGCGGAAAACTTTCGGTATGCCTTTCCCAGCTTTATCATGAGCATAAAAGAGGCATAAACGCCGGTTACGCTAAATTTGAGACATTCCCGATTTGGAACCTTCCTTTAAAACATCCGGTCAATGTTGCTTATGAGGCGGCAACTGCCGATATATTGGATTTTAATTTAGTTGATCCGTTCCATTTAAGCACATATAACAAGACCGCGATAAATTATAACCGAGACGTGGAATGTTTTCCGATTTTAAAGCTTATCTTAAGCCGCATCTCAAGCGGAAGTTCCAGCGCTCCGATGTATAATTCTCCCACAGATATGGGGGTCAACCGCGCCGGATTCGGGATCGTGGACGACAGTTTGGTGCGGGAAGCTTCGCGTCAGGAATTGATCCGCAGGTATTTCAGGTATAATAGCGAATATTTGATGGGGATTGAAAAAAAATCAGCGGTTGATAGAGTCGCCGCATTAATGGAAGAGTTGCAGGTAAAAGTCGTTGATCGGCCGGTAGTAGAAGTTGCCCGCAAGGCAGCGCAAGAAGCAGAAGGCAAGGGCAAGGGTAATTTTGGGGTCTATTGCGGGGCAGCTATGCAGTTGCCAAATGGGAAAATTATTACTGGAAAGAATTCTCATTTGATGCACGCGGCATCAAGCCTGATTTTAAACGCGCTTAAGCTGTTAGCTAATATCCCGGATGAAATTCTTCTTCTTTCGCCGCAGGTAATTAAGCAAATATCCAAGCTTAAGAAGGATATACTAGGCACGGAATCAGAGAGCCTGGATTTGGAAGAGGCATTGATCGCCCTGGCTATAAGTGCGACTACTAACCATACGGCAGAGTTGGCGATGAATAAATTAGCGGATTTAAATAAATGCGAATTGCATATGACTCATATCCCCACCCCCGGGGATGATGTTGGATTAAAGCGTCTGGGAGTAAACCTTACCACTGACGGAGAGTTTTCATCCCGCAATCTTTTTGTTGAGGAATAATAAAGATGGCAAATCCAAGCGATAAATTAAAAAGGGCGATGATCGCCCTTGAAGATGGCACGGTCCTGTGCGGGTATTCTTTTGGCGCAGAAGGCGAAGCTTATGGAGAAGCGGTATTCAATACTAGCCTTACCGGTTATCAGGAAATTATTACCGATCCTTCTTATAAGGGCCAAATTGTGGTAATGACTTATCCTCTGATCGGTAATTACGGGGTGAATATTGAGGATGCCGAATCGCGTAAGCCGTTTCTTGAGGCTGTTGTGGTAAAAGAGGTCAGTAAAATTACCAGCAATTGGAGAGCTTCAGAGAGCCTTCCAGATTATATGAAAAAAAACAATATCATCGGCATTGAAGGCGTGGATACCCGCAAGCTAACGCTTCATATACGTAAAACCGGCGCCATGCGTTGTGTTGTTTCTACTGTTGACCTTAATAAAGAAAGCCTTGTAGAAAAAGCAAAAAAATCAAAAGGTTTAGAGGGAATAGATCTAGTAAAAGAAGTCCAGCCTAAAGCTGAATATGTTTGGAATAAAAATGGCAAATACCACGTGGCAGTCTTAGACTGCGGGGTAAAATATAATATCCTGCGTTGTTTAGAAGAAAATGATTGCCGGGTTACAGTTGTTCCGGCCAAAACACCGTCGGGTGATATCCTTAAGCTTAAAATCCAAGGAGTGCTTTTATCAAATGGGCCCGGAGACCCATCAGCTGTTCCGTATGTGGTTAATACCACAAAAGAGTTGTTGGGGAAGATCCCGATCTTTGGGATTTGCCTGGGGCATCAGATGTTGGGGCAGGCCTTAGGAGGCAAGACCTTTAAGCTTAAATTCGGCCATCATGGAGGCAACCATCCGGTAAAAGATTTAAAAACAGGGAAGGTCTCTATCTCTGTGCAGAATCATGGTTTTTGCGTGGACATGGATACTTTAAATAAGAAAGAAGTTGAATTAACCCACATTAATTTAAATGATAAGACTTTAGAGGGTATGCGCCACAAGAAGCTTCCGGTTTTTAGTGTGCAGTTTCATCCAGAGGCGGGGCCCGGTCCGCACGACGCGCGCTATCTTTTTAAGGAGTTTACAAGAATAATGGAGAGCGAAAAACGAAAAGCGAAAAACTAAAAACCATAATTTAAAGCTCAAAATTCTTAGTTTTGAATTTTAATTTTACGCTTTGCGCTTTTAATTTTACACTTTTAATATGCCCAAACGCACAGACATTAAGAAAATCATGATTATCGGCTCCGGCCCGATTGTTATCGGCCAGGCCTGTGAATTTGATTATTCCGGCACTCAAGCCTGCAAGGTTCTAAGGCAGGAAGGATACAAAGTAATCCTGGTTAATTCTAATCCGGCCACGATCATGACTGATCCGCAGATGGCGGATAAAACTTATATTGAGCCGATCACTGTGGAGATGGTGGAGAAAATTATTGCCAAGGAATTGCCTGACGCGCTTCTGCCCACGCTTGGCGGGCAGACAGCTTTGAATACCGCAGTTGGTTTAGCAGAGAAAGGCGTCTTAAAGAAATATAAAGTGGAAGTTATCGGAGCTAACATCAAGGCGATTAAGAAAGCCGAAGACAGAAAACTTTTTAAACAGGCAATGGAGAAAATCGGGCTTGATCTTCCCAAGAGCGGGCTTGCCTACAATATTGAAGAAGCCCTTGCAATAGCCAAGAAGATAGGGTTCCCAATAATTATCCGGCCTAGTTTTACATTGGGGGGCACGGGCGGAAGCATTGCTTATAGCATGGAAGAGTTCAAAGGCCTGGCGCGCACAGGCTTGGAAGCAAGCATGATAAGCGAAATACTTGTCGAAGAATCGGTTTTAGGCTGGAAGGAATTTGAGCTTGAGGTTATGCGCGATACCAAAGATAATGTGGTTATCATTTGTTCCATTGAGAATCTTGACCCCATGGGTGTGCATACCGGGGATAGTATTACGGTTGCGCCAGCCCAGACCTTAACCGATAAAGAATATCAAAAGATGCGTGACGCTGCCATAGCTTGTATTCGGGAAATCGGCGTTGAGACAGGCGGTTCAAATATACAATTCGCCGTGCATCCCGCAACTGGAAGAATGGTGGTCATTGAAATGAACCCGCGGGTGTCGCGAAGCTCCGCGCTTGCCTCTAAGGCAACGGGTTTTCCTATCGCTAAGATCGCGGCCAAACTTTCTGTCGGGTATACCCTTGATGAAATTCCCAATGACATTACTAAACAGACTCCAGCTTGTTTTGAGCCGTCCATTGATTATTGCGTGGTGAAAATACCGCGTTTTACTTTTGAGAAATTTGCTAAGGCCGACCCCAGGCTTAATATTTCTATGAAATCCGTGGGCGAGGCGATGGCTATTGGAAGGACTTTTAAGGAGGCCTTGCAAAAAGGCTTGCGTTCGCTTGAAATTAAGAAATCCGGCCTGGAGAGCATTCTTTTTAAGGGGGCAAAAGATATTAATCCGTCCGCGGAAGCCTTAAAGACTATTTATGATAAAATAAGAGTGCCTTACGCCGAGAGGATATTTTATATCGGAGATGCTTTGCGTGCCGGAGTGGATGAAAGTAAAATCCATGAATTAACCCAAATAGACCCCTGGTTTATACATAATATTAAGCAAATTATCCAATTCGAAAAAGAAATATCGTCGGCAAATACCTTGGATAAAGAACTTATTTTAAAGGCCAAGGAATACGGTTTTAGCGATAAGCAGCTTGGGGAATTAGTTGGCAAAAGCGAAGAAGAAATCTGTGTTCTGCGCAAATCTTTAGGGGTTGTCCCATCATTTAAATTAGTAGACACCTGCGCCGCAGAGTTTGAAGCGTACACTCCTTATTTTTATTCAACCTACGATATCTAATATGGCTGTAACTATAAGATTTATGGGCGGGGTAAGGACAGTGACCGGTTCGTCGCATCTTGTGACTTCCGGCAGGTCCCAGGTTTTACTTGATGCCGGGCTTTTTCACGGCCGCCGCGATGAGTCTTACGCGGTAAATACCAGCCTTTCTTATAATCCGCACAAGATAAACGCTGTGGTTGTCTCTCACGCGCATATTGACCATTGCGGTAATATCCCTACGGTAGTCAAGAACGGTTTGAAAAGCCGTATCTATTCTACCCATGCCACTAAGGCTTTAGCAAGCCTGATGCTTGAAGATTCCGGGAAGATCCAGGAAGAAGATGCGCGGTATTTGAATAAGATCGGCAGGCGTTTCGGCGGCAGTATCCGCAAGCCATTATATAACCGCAGAGAAGCTTCGAAAGCCGCTTCTAAATTTCATCCGCTTTCCTATAATCAAAGGCTGTGCATTGCCAAGAATGTTTTTTTGACTTTTTTTAATGCCGGGCATATCTTAGGGTCAGGGATTATTGTTTTAGATGTTAAAGATGAAGCCGGGAATTTGCGCATTGGTTGTGCCGTGGATTTGGGAAGAAGAGGCTTGCCGTTATTAGAGGATCCGGTAATCCCCAAGAATTTAGATTATCTTATCCTTGAAACTACCTATGGCGCTAAGAGCCACACGCCCATTGATCAGGCCCAGGGGAAGTTAAAGGAAGTCATTAACCGCACTATCGCGCGCAAGGGCAAGGTCATCATTCCTTCTTTTTCGCTTGAGCGCGCGCAAGAAGTGATTTATTTCTTAAATGAGCTTTTAGAGAAGAAACAGATCCCTGTTGTCCCGGTTTACGTGGACAGCCCCTTGGCAACAGATATTACGCAGGTTTTTTCTAAGCAGCTTGCTTATTTGAATAAAGAGGCGCGTTTTGCGATAAGTTCCGGCAGAAGCCCCTTTGAATTCTTGAATTTACGTTATGTGCGCGACCAGAAGGAATCAAAATCCCTGAATAATGACGACCGGCCGATGATCATTATTGCTGGAAGCGGCATGTGTGAATCAGGAAGAGTATTACACCACTTGAAGAATAATATTGAAGATGCGCGCAACACTATACTTGTTGTGGGCTATATGGCAAAAGATACTTTAGGAAGAAGGATAGTTGATAAACAGGAATATGTGAAAATTTATGGCTCTGAGTATCAGTTAAACGCGGAGGTTGTGGTTATAAATGCTTTTTCCGGGCACGCCGATCAAGGCGAGCTTATGGATTTTGTATCTGCATGTCTTCCTTTGAAAAAGGTGTTCTTAGTGCACGGTGAAGAGGAGCAGTCGCAGGGTTTTTTTCAGGCTTTAACCCAAAAAGGCATAAGCGCTTACTTGCCGGCTAAGGGCGAAGAAGTATTGCTCCAGTAATAGTTCTATGGTATTATTAAGCGCAAAACGTAAAGCGTAAAGCGAAAAACTATAGTGTAAAATTAAAAACTTTAAATTTTGAATTATGATTTTTAATTTTTCGCTTTTAGCTTTAAGCTAAACTTATTATTTAAGGAGGTAGTAATATGGCAGGCGGTAAAGCAACTGGAAAAAAAGATGAAGTTTTAAAAGTTTCCCAAGGGCAGCCGGTTAAAACAGGCACTATTCTTTGCCGGGGGATTAATCGCTACAAGGCCGGGAAAAATGTTAAAGGAGAGGGGACTGTCTACGCGATAGCTTGCGGGACAGTTTATTTTACCAAAAAGAAATCTCCCAAGGGTTCTGTAAGGACCTTTATTAACATCCTTCCAAAATGAGGGTGAGTTGTTAGACATGAGTTGTGGGTAAACAGTGGGGGTGAGTTGTGGGGAAAATTCTAAAGTTTTTTACTCAACCCAATTCTCACCTTGGACCCACTACCCATTACTCATTTCCCATTCTGACAGTATTCAAAATAATCTCTGCGGCGCGCTGCGAGGCGCCTGTTTTTCCAAGAAGCGCTTTAAAGGAAACAAGATTTTCTTTGATCTGGCGGTAATATTGATGGTCGGTCAAGGTTTTAACAACTTCACCGGCTATTTTTTTTGCCTTGGCATGGAATTGGATGAATTCGGGGATTATTTTCTTGCCGGCAATAATATTGACTATGCAGATAAAAGGAATCTTTACCTGTGGCCGGTAAAAAAGATAATTTAATAAGCTCATTTTATAAATAGCAACAAACGGCTTTTCAAGTATTGCGGTTTCAAGGGTGGCAGTGCCAGAGGCAACCAAGCAGAAACTCGCCGCGTTAATACAATCATAAGTTTTCCCGGAAATTATCTGCACATCCAGTTTATATTTATTGATTGCTTCTGTATAAATAGATTCATCCAGATTTACCGGCTTGGCAATAAGGAAGCTGGCATCGGGTATTTTTTCTTTAATAAGCCTGGATGTTTCAAGCATTACCGGAAGAATATATGTTATTTCCTGTTTGCGTGAGCCGGGCAAGAGGGCCACAATCGGATTATTTTGTTTTATTTGCTGGACTTTAACAATATCTAAGAGAGGATTTCCTACGTATTGGGCGTCAATACCGTGTTTGGCATAGAATTTTTTTTCAAATTCATAGATAACGATCATTTTATCAATATATTTCTTGATGGTTTGAATCCTCCCCGGCCTTGACGCCCAGACCTGGGGGCTGATGTAATAAATTACCGGCAGGGATTTATTTACTGCCTTTGCTAAGCGTAAGTTAAATCCGGAGAAGTCAATTAAAACAAGCGCGTCAGGGGCTTCCGAGCGGATTTTCTCAATTAAGAGTTTTTTGAGGGCAAAAAATTGAGGTAATTTTTTCAAGACATCAAATAGCCCCATTACCGCGAAGTCTTTGATGTTGGCATAGAGGTTTGCCCCGGTGTTTTCTAATAAAGCTCCTCCCGCACCCGATATTTTAATAGAGGGGTCTATTTTCTTTAGTTCAGCTGCCAAGTTAGAGGCGTGCAGGTCTCCGGATGCCTCTCCGCAGATAATAAAGATATGTTTTAAATTTTCCATATTAACAAAAATGATAGCAAACGCCTCGACAAAAGTCAATTAGTATGATATCATCATCGTTATGAAAAATTACCGCAAGCTATTCAGTTTCTCCAAAGCCTATACCCATCTTCTGGTTATTTCCGGATTATTGATGGGGGTGGTCACTTTTTTTGATGTTTTCCGCCTAAGCGCGATAGTGCCTTTGATCGACCGTATTTTTACCAACAAACAGATTGTTTTCCCGAATGGTAAGCTGCCGTTTTTCTTAGAGAAGATCCTTGTTCAATTAAACAGCCTGCCCCCGTTAAAGGTCTTAAGCCTTATCCTTATTGTTATGCCCATAGCTTTAATCTTAAGGGCGGTTTTTGAGTTCGCGCAAAGCTATATTATGTCTGATGTGGGGCAAAAGGTCATCCGTGACGTGCGCAATAAGGTCTACGAGAAACTGCAGGATTTATCCTTAGACTATTTTACCCAAAAAAGAAGCGGGGAGCTAATATCGCGCATTACCAATGACGTAAAACTTATTGAAAACGCGGTATCTTACGCGCTTACGGATTTGGTTTATCAGTCTTTTGAGGTAATATCTTTCGCGATCCTCATATTTTTCATCAATTGGAGGCTGGCGTTTCTTTCTTTAGTGATCTTGCCGATGATCGCCTGGCCGATGGTATCTGTGGGAAAGGTTTTAAGAAAATTAAGCAAACGCTCGCAGGAAAAATCTGCCGATATAAATTCTACTCTTGTGGAGACTTTTACCGGTATAAAAGTCGTCAAGGCCTTTAATGCCCAAGCCCGCGAGATCGCCCGTTTCACGCAGCAGAATTTTCAGTATTACCGTTTGGCTATGAAATCCATTAAGCGCACATTACTGCTTGGTATCGCTACAGAGCTAATCGGGGTCTTTGTGGCGCTGGTGATCATTTATTACAGCGGGAAACAGGTGGTAAGCGGAGAGATTTCATTCGGGACGTTTACTTTGTTTATGGCAGCGCTTTTATCCATGATCCGCCCCTTTAAGAAATTAAGCCAGGTAAGCTCCATTATGCAGCAGGCGCAAGCCGCAAGCGAGAGGATCTATGAGATTTTGGATATGGTCCCTACTGTCGTAGAAAAACCCCATGCCGGAGTTCTTACCGGGTTTAAAAACTATATAGCTTTTGAAGATGTCTGGTTCAGGTACGCGGACAAAGATATCCTTAAAGGTATCAATATAAAGGTAAATAAGGGGGAGATTATCGCTATTGTCGGCCCCAGCGGCACAGGCAAGACTACTTTTATAGACTTGATCCCGCGTTTTTACGATCCGCAAAGGGGGAGGATAATAATTGATGGTAACGACATAAGTGATTTTACCTTAAAATCATTACGTTCGCACATCGGTATTGTCAGTCAGGAGACGGTGCTTTTTAATGATACTATACAGGCGAATATTTCTTACGGAACAGATAACGCTTCGCAGGAACAGATAGAGGAAGCCGCTAAAAAGGCCTGCGCCCATGATTTTATTTTAAATTCCTGTTTAGGATATCAGACTCTTATCGGCGACAGGGGCGCTAAGCTTTCCGGAGGAGAGAGGCAGCGTATTGCTATAGCCCGTGCGCTTTTGAAAAATCCGCCCATACTTATCCTTGATGAAGCTACTTCTCAGCTTGATTCGGAATCTGAAAGGCTTGTCCAGCAGGCCTTAGATAAGCTGATACAGGGACGAACCGTTTTTGTGGTGGCGCACCGGCTTTCCACAGTTAAGAACGCCCACCGGATCATTGTTTTAAGCGAAGGAAGAATTGCCGAAGAAGGAAACCATCAAGAGCTTTTGGAGAAAAAAGGGATATACCGCAAACTCTACCAGTTGCAGGAATTAGGCCTGTCTTAATAATCCTTCAAAAAAGTCATCTTTTTTGTTGCATTGGCGGTTTAATTGTGATATATTTGGCGTTTAATTTGGAAAAACAGTGTAAAAATCACGGTTAGCGCCATTAACGCACAGGTATCAAGAGGCGCGCAACCAAAGCAAAAATAGCTTGTTTTCCGGCTTTAATATAAGCATGTGCGTAATGCTTTAAAAAGCATGAAACAAAACAGGCTATGCCTTTGAAAGGGGGAGTTATTGTGCCAACAGAATTAATAAAGCAGCTTTTAGAAGCAGGGGTGCATTTCGGCCATAAGACATCGCGCTGGAACCCGAAAATGAAGAAGTTTATTTTTGGCTCCAGAAGCGGTGTTTATATCATTGACCTTGAAAAGACCGAAGAGTGCCTGAATAAGGCGCGTGATTTCGTGGTGGATCTTACCTCTAAAGGGGACTATGTCCTTTTTGTGGGGACCAAAAAGCAGGCCCAAGCCGTCGTGCATGAGGAAGCGCTGCGTTCGGGGATGTTTTATGTTACCCAGCGCTGGCCGGGGGGGCTTTTGACTAATTTTTCAACAGTTAAAAGCAGCATTAATCGTTTAAGGGAAATTGAAAAAATGAAAGAAGACGGCACTTATGAAAAATTCACCAAGAAAGAGGTCGCCGGTTTAGAAAAAGAATTAGAGAAATTAAGAAAGAATTTTTCCGGTATCACCCAGATGGAAAAGATGCCTAAGGCTATTTTTATCGTGGACACCAAAAAAGAAGAAACCGCGGTGCGCGAAGCCTTGAAGCTGGGGATTCCCATTATCGGGCTTTTGGATACTAATTGTAATCCTGATCCGGTAGCTTTTCCCGTGCCCGGAAATGATGACGCTGCTAAATCCATTAAGCTTATTACAAACTTGATCGCGGAAAGCGCCGTAGAAGGAAGAAAGAGGTTTTTGTCTTATCTTTCCGAAACCGGAGTGAATAAGATTAAAGACGAGCCGGTTCAGGAGGCTCAGGTTATATCTGCCGAAGAAGAAACCACAATTAAAGTTATTGAAGAGGTTGTGGAGACGGATCAGGCGTTGCCTAAGAAAAACATAAAAACAAGAGCCAAATAATAAATAAGAAAGGCACTAAAAGTAAAATGACAAAGATACCGCTTGAGTCTATTAAAGAATTAAGAAATATCACTTCCGCAAGCGTCAGTGACTGCCGCAAGGCCCTTCAAGACGCATCCGGAGACATCAAAAAAGCCTCTGAGCTTTTGCGTAAAAGAGGGCTGGAACTATCCGCCAAGAAGCAGGATCGCGTTGCTAAAGAGGGAAGAGTAGAAGCCTATATCCATAACGGGAATAAGATCGGCGTGTTGCTTGAAGTGGATTGCGAAACGGATTTTGTCGCGCGTAACGCGGAATTCGCCCAGTTTGCTAAAGACTTGGCTATGCAGATAGCCGCTCTTAATCCTAAATATATCAAGAAAGAAGATGTCTCGCAGGAAGCTTTAGAGCATGAAAAAGATAAAGAGCTTTTTTATAAAGAGAACTGCCTTATGGAGCAGGCATTTATCAAGGATCCTTCTCTAAATATTAAAGATTATTTGGGCAGTCTTGTGGCAAAGTTTAATGAAAATATCCTGATACGCAAATTTATCCGTTATAAGATCGGCGAATAACAAGCTTATTAAAGGGATGAAAGCAAAACCTGTTTATAAGAGGATAGTGCTGAAGTTAAGCGGAGAAGCCCTGCAGGGTTCTCAAGCGCATGGCATTGATAATGCGGTGCTTGTAAGTATCGCCCGTCAGATAAAACAGATACGCAAGCTTGATGTGGAAGTGGCGATTGTTTTAGGCGCGGGTAACATTTTTCGCGGCCAAGAGAATTCCGATTCCAGAGGGCTTGATATGAACCGTTCTACCGCTGATTATATGGGTATGTTGGCCACGGTTATAAACGGCTTAGCTATGCAGAATGTTTTGGAAAAGATGAATATGCCTACCCGGGTGATGACTGCCATAGAAATGCAGCGCATCGCTGAAAGCTATATTAGGCGCAGGGCAGTGCGCCATCTTGAAAAGGGCAGGATCGTGATTTTCGTTGCCGGCACAGGCAATCCTTATTTTACTACCGATACCGCAGCAGCCTTACGGGCAATGGAGATTAGCGCCGATGCGATATTAAAGGCGACCAAGGTTGATGGGGTTTATTCTGCCGACCCGGTAAGATTTAAAGACGCCAAGAAATTCACGAATTTAAAGTATCTCGATGTTTTGAAAAAAGGTTTGAAAGTAATGGACGCTACCGCGGTTAGCCTTTGTATGGATAATAAATTGCCGATTATTGTTTTTAATATGACTAAAGAAGGAAATATCAAGCGCGTGGTAATGGGCGAGAAAATAGGCACAAAGGTAAATTAAAGATTGGGTAACGTTGGAGGCGGGTTATGACTATCAAAGAAGTTTTGCATAACGCAGAAGATAAAATGAAGAAGGCGGTAGAATCTGTTTCGCGCGAATATTCTGAAGTAAGAACCGGCAGGGCGCATCCGGGGCTGGTTGAGGGTTTGCATGTGGATTATTACGGTACCCCTACACTTTTAAAGCAGTTGGCTTCTATTTCTGCCTCTGACGCGCATCTTATCACCATACAGCCCTGGGATATAACCGCGATTGTTGAGATAGAAAAAGCGATTATGAAATCAAGCCTTGGGGTTACTCCTTCTAATGACGGGAAAATTATCCGGCTTTCTATTCCGCCTTTGTCAAAAGATAGAAGGCAGGAGTTGGTTAAGGTTGTGCATCAGATGGCGGAAAACGGCAGGGTTTCTATGCGTACTATCCGCCGCGACGCCAAAGAGGCGATAGAGAAGCTTGAAAAAGACAAGGCTATTTCTGAAGATGATAAATTCCGCGGTATAGATGAATTGCAGAAGACGGCGGATAAATATACCGCTAAAGTTGAAGAATTATTAAAGTATAAAGAAAAAGAAGTTTTGGAAATCTAATCAGCTGTAAGCTGTAAGCTGTAAGCTGACGGCTGATAGCTGATTTTGGGCCTCTAGCTCATCTGGTAGAGCACCACCCTTTTAAGGTGGGTGTGCCGCGTTCGAGCCGCGGGAGGCTCATAAATTTAAATAAAGTTACAAAGCCCTCGACGGGCGGATGGCGGAATTGGCATACGCGTCGGCCTTAGGAGCCGATGGGGCAACCCTTGGAGGTTCAACTCCTCTTCCGCCCATTAACTAAAGTTTTTTGAAAGTATCGATAGGACAAAAGGAAGGGGTGACAGGAGCGGGCATATAGTTTTAGATATGTCACTCAAGCGACGCCAGAGGGGAAACCTTTGGTTTTCCCATGGGGAGCGAACGTCCAGCGAACGCTAGATTAGTAATAGATACGTCAATAAGTATTGTTAGTTTACTTGATAATATTGAACCACCTAAAGTGAGCGACGCGGGAGTGGCTCAGTTGGTAGAGCGCGACCTTGCCAAGGTCGATGTCGCGGGTTCGAACCCCGTCTCCCGCTTAGAAATTTTTACGCAGTAAAAATTTCACTCCGAAGCCTGCGAAGCAAATTTTTGGTGCGCAGCACTAAAAATTTGAGAGCGATTAGGCGAGGAGTAGGAATAGTTTCTTTATACATAATACCTACACCCGGCGCTTATTATGTATTGCCTGCCTGCCGGCAGGCAGGCGCGGAGTGTTCACTACTGCTAACACCCGGCCCTATCGGATGGGCCGGTGTTCACTACTGCTAACACCCGGCCCTATCGGATGGGCCGGTGTTCACTACTGCTAACACCCGGCCCTATCGGATGGGCCGGTGTTCATTCACTATGAAGGAGAAAAAAGCATGAAAATAATGGATTTTTTAGCTCAAGGCGCGATCATCCCTGAAATCAAATCAACTAAAAAGCAAGATATTATTAGTGAGCTGGTTAACTCCCTGATCAATGCCGGAGAGGTAGATAAAAAAGATGCCTCTAAGATATTTGAAGCGCTTATGGCCAGAGAGTCTTTGGGTTCTACTGCCATAGGACAAGGCGTGGCTATTCCGCATGCTAAATCCGAGAATGTCACAAAGCTCGTGGCGGCATTCGGCCTTTCCAAAAAAGGCGTTGATTTTGATTCTCTAGACGGAGAACCGGCCTATATATTTTTCCTCCTTTTAGCTCCTCAAGATTCTGCCGGCCCGCATCTTAAGGCGTTGGCAAGGATTTCACGCCTTCTTAAAGATAAATATTTCCGTGACAGCCTAAGAGTTTGCGAAACGCAAGAAGCGATTGTCAAGATTATCAGCCAGGAAGATGAAAAGAAAATCTAACAGGGCCTTTCCGGGCGGCAGGTTTCATTCCCGGTTTGGCTGGTTGGTTAAATGGCTTTCTCCCGGTATCGGGATAAAACGCTGGATAGGGTTATCTTTCTTATCGGTGCTTCTTATAATTCTGGGTTCTGTTCTTTTAAGAAGCGAGGATTTCTGGGTCAACAGCCTTTTAGATATAGTCCTTATTTTCTGCGGGATTGTTATACTGGCTTTAAGCTTTGTAAAATTAATCCGTTCTTTTATAACTGCTTTTATTCCTTCTGGAGGCGATAGCCAGCTTTTTGATATGCTTTATCATAAAAAACAGCTCGGCCGGGGGCCTAAGATCGTCACTGTCGGAGGCGGAACAGGGATGTCGGTTTTGTTAACCGGCCTTAAAGAGTATACCTTTAATAACACCGCAATAGTCACTGTCGCTGATGACGGAGGGTCTTCCGGAAGATTGCGCCAGGAGTTTGATATCTTGCCTCCGGGAGATATCAGGAATTGCCTGGTGGCATTAGCTGACGCGCCTACTTTAATGCGCGATCTTTTTCAGTTTCGTTTTGACACCAAGTCAGAACTGGGAGGGCATAGTTTTGGGAATCTTTTTATTACGGTCATGACCCAGCTGACAGGCGATTTTGAGAAAGCGATTAAAGAAACAAGCCGTGTTTTAGCCTTGAAAGGCCAAGTTATACCGGCTACTCTTTCTAATGTTGTTTTGGCGGCTGAATACAAAGACGGGACTTCTGCCGAAGGCGAGGCCAAGATCCCTAAAGCCGGAAGATTGATCAACCGCGTGTATTTAAAGCCTGATTCGCCCTCTGCTACTCCTGAAGCGATCAAGGCCATTGAAGAGGCGCAGGTGATTATCCTGGGCCCGGGTTCGCTTTATACAAGCATTATCCCGAACCTGTTGATCAAGGAAATAACCGACGCGATTGTCGCTTCGCAGGCAACAAAGGTTTATGTGTGCAATATCATGACCCAGCCCGGGGAAACAGGCGGATTCCGGGTATCGGATCATATCAAGACTTTAGTTGCGCACAGCCACCCGCAGATCTTTGATTATTGTATTGTCAATATCGGGGAAATCCCCGCTAACCTCTTAAAGCGTTACGCGCAGGAAGACGCGTATTTGGTCGTCAATGATATTCAAAATGTGCGTAATATGGGTTATAGGGTGATTGAAGAAGATATCGTAAATAGCGAAGGGCTTATCCGCCATGACCCGCAGAAATTGTCGCGCGCGATTATAGGTTTAGTTGAAGAATTTTAAACAAGAGATTAAATTATGCCTTTAGTAAGCAAGAAATTAATGGTGAATAATAAGCAGGGGCTTCACGCCAGGCCGGCGGCTTTGTTTGTTCAAGTGGCCAATAAATATGACTCTCGCGTGACAGTTAAAAAAGATAGCGAAGAAGTAAATGGCAAGTCTATTATGGGCATATTAATGCTGGCTGCGGAAAAGGGCACCGAGATAATCGTGGAAGCAGACGGAGAAGACGCGGCGATAGCGATTGAAGAATTGGAAAAGGTATTGAATCTAAAAGAATAGGTGGCGCTTATGATAAAAATAAAAGGGATTGCCGCTTCGTCAGGAATCGCCATTGCCCCTGTGTATAAGGTGGGCAAAGAGGATTTTGTTGTCCCCCGCCAGGCGATTACCGAGCAGGATATCCCTTTAGAGATCCAGGCTTTTGAAGAGGCGCTGATCAAGACAAGAAGAGAGATCATCGACCTGCAGAAGCATATTGCCTCTCAAATGGGGCAGGACGAGGCGCAGATCTTTGACGCGCATTTACTGGTTCTTGAAGACCGCATGCTTATTGAGGAGGTTATCTCACGGCTTAAGAAAGAGCGGCTTAATGTGCCGTATATTTTTTCCGAGGTGCTTAAGAAATATATTGATGTTTTTTCAAAAATAGAAGACGAGTATTTAAAGGAAAGAACTGCCGATGTCAATGATGTAGGCCGCAGGATATTGAGGAATCTTTTAGGCAAAACCGAGCATAAGGGCCTGGTAAGCCTTAAAGAGAAAGTGGTTGTAGTCGCGCATGATTTGTCTCCGTCAGACACAGCCGCGATGCACAAGCAGAATGTTTGCGCTTTCGCTACAGACATAGGAGGCAAAACATCGCATACCGCGATCATGGCTAAGTCGCTTGAGATACCGGCAGTCGTAGGGGTAGACGGTTTAAGCGCTAAGATTAAGACCGGCGATACGATTATTGTGGACGGCTCTGAGGGGTTTGTCATAATAAATCCCGATGAGCAGACTTTAGAGTTTTACCGCCAGCAGGAAAAGAAATTAAAGGGCATTACCGATAATTTCTTGCGGGTAAAAGATCAACCCGCTATTACTCTTGATGGCAAGCATATAGAAGTAAATGGGAATATTGAGTTTCCTGATGAAGTGCCGTCGGTGCGTTTGCACGGCGGGCAGGGCATCGGACTTTACCGCACGGAATTTTTCTACATGAATCGCAAGGATGCCCCTTCAGAAGAGGAGCAGTATCAGGCCTATAAATATGTGGCGCAGACAATGGATCCGTATCCGGTTATCATAAGGACTTTGGATCTGGGAGGGGACAAATTTTTATCCCAGTTTGAGATCCCTAACGAAATTCAGCCCTTCTTGGGATGGCGCGCGATAAGATTTTGTTTGGCTCGCCCGGAGGTATTTAAGGTGCAGTTAAGGGCGATATTAAGGGCTTCGGTGCATGGTAAATTAAAGCTTATGTATCCGATGATTTCCGGCATAGAAGAATTAACCCAGGCCAATGTTATTCTTTATCAGGCTAAAGAAGAATTAACCAGAGAAGGCCTTGCCTTTGATCAAAATATACAGGTTGGCGCGATGATTGAAGTGCCGTCGGCAGCAATGACCGCGGATATTCTGGCCAAAGAGGCGAATTTTTTCAGCATCGGTACAAATGATCTTATCCAGTATTCTTTGGCGGTGGACCGCGCCAACGAGAAAGTAGCTTACTTGTACGACCCGGCGCATCCGGCGGTATTGCGGATGATCAAAAATATTGTGGATGCCGCAAGCGCCGCTAAGATTCCCGTAGGCATGTGCGGAGAAATGGCCGGAGAATCAGCTTTGGTATTGATACTTCTTGGCCTGGGCCTTGCCGAATTAAGCGTTCCGCCGTTTTTAATCCCGGAGATAAAATATATTATTCGTTCTGTTACTTTCCCGCAGGTAGCTAAGATCGCCCAAGAGGCGCTTCGCCTTACTACAGGAAAACAGGTTGAAGAATACTGCCGCGGCCAATTAAAGGAAATCCTAAAGTAAATAAAATATGAAGGCATTGATCCTTGCCGCAGGGTATGCCACGAGGCTTTATCCGCTAACCAAAGATTACCCCAAGGCCCTTTTAGAAGTAAATAAAAGGCCGTTGATAGATTTTATTATTGATAAAGTATCTGTTGTTGAAGCGATAGATGAGATTATTGTCGTAACAAACAGCAAGTTCTTTGAGCATTTCCATAAATGGTCGGTCAAGATAAACACTGACAAGGTTGTAACAGTTGTCGACGATATGACCAGTGACCTAAGCCAGAAGAAGGGCGCTATAGCAGATATGCAGTTTGCTATTCAGAAAAGGCGCATCAATGACGATCTTCTGGTTATAGGAGGTGATAATCTTTTTGACGGCGACGTTAATTTGATGCTTGATTTCGCGCGGCTTAAGAATAAAAGCCCGGTTATCGCTGTTTTTGACATAAAAGATAAGTCGCAGGCCTCAAAATATGGATTGGTGCAGATAGATGATAATGGTAAGGTTGTGGAATTTCAGGAAAAGCCGCAAGTTCCGGCATCTACTCTTGTGGCGATGTGCCTTTATTATTTCCCGCGTGAGAAACTCGGCCTTGTTAAAGAATATTTAAGCGCCAAGGAAAACAAGAAAGACGCGTTGGGATTTTATATAGATTGGTTAATGCGCAAAGAAGACATTTTCGCCTATAAATTTGGCGGTAAATGGTATGATATAGGGGATAAGAAATTTTATCAACATGCCAAAGAAAGTTTTATTACTAATAAAGCAAGAAAATAGGAGGATAAAGGCAATGCGTAAGTATCTGTTTACTTCTGAATCAGTTGGTGAGGGGCATCCGGATAAACTTTGCGACCAGATTTCAGACGGGGTATTAGATGAAGTATTAAAGCATGATCCCACGGGCAGGGTTGCCTGTGAGACGTATGTTACTATGGGCTTATTAATCGTAGGCGGAGAAATTACTACCAGCGCCTATGTGGATATTCAGAAATTAGCCCGTTCAGTGATTAAAGACATCGGATACACCCATCCCAAATATGGTTTTGATTACCATACTTGCGCTATTATTAATACTATTAACGCGCAATCTCCGGATATCTCCCAAGGGGTTGACAGAGGCGGAGCCGGAGATCAGGGATTTATGGTTGGTTACGCATGCAAAGAAACAGAGGAATTAATGCCTTTACCGTTGATGCTATCGCATAAATTAGTCAAGCGCATGGCAGATGTGAGAAGAGACGGAACATTGAAATATTTAGGGCCCGATTGCAAATCGCAGGTTTCCGTGGAATACCATGATGGCCTGCCTAAGAGAGTGGACTCAGTGGTTTTGGCTTGTCAGCATACCGAAGAGATCCTTGATTCCACAAAAGAAAAAATCACCAAGCAGGCGCGCCAGGAGATCATTGATCATGTGGCCAAGCCTGTTTTAAAGAATTATATTGATAAAAATACCAAATACTACGTGAACGAGACGGGTAAGTTTGTCGTCGGAGGCCCCCAGTCAGATACCGGCATGACCGGCAGAAAAATTGTTGTGGATACCTATGGCGGAGCAGCTGCTCCCGGCGGCGGGGCTTTCTCCGGGAAAGACCCGACTAAAGTGGACAGGTCTGGCGCGTATATGGGCAGATACATCGCCAAAAATATCGTAGCTGCAGGCTTAGCAGATAGATGCATGATTCATGTGGCTTATGTAATTGGAAAACCAGAGCCCTTATCGGTTTTAGTGGATACATACGGGACAGGGAAAATTTCAGAAGCTTCTTTTATGAAATTGATCATGGAGAATTTTGACCTTACTCCGCGCGGGATGATAAAAGAGCTTGATCTTTTGCGGCCAATTTACCGCAAGACCGCTTGTTACGGGCACTTTGGAAGGACAGAGCCGGAGTTTATTTGGGAAAGTACTGCTAAGGCAGCGGTTTTGAAAAAAGCCGCGGCAAAATTATAAAATAACGATTAACCCCAAGCTGCCGCGTGGGGAATAAAGATACTACAGGCGCAAGCCTGTAGAGGGAGGAGATATTTTGGATTACGATATTAAGGATATGGCGCTGGCTAAAAAAGGCGCATTGAGGATTGAATGGGCAAGAAACAATATGCCGGTTTTGGCTCTAGTTAAGAAACGTTTTGCCAAAGAAAAACCGCTTGATGGGATTAAGCTGGCCTGTTGTTTGCATGTTACTACTGAAACAGGGGTGTTGATGGAAGTTTTAAAATCCGCTGGGGCCGAAGTTTCTTTGTGCGCTTCAAATCCACTTTCCACACAGGATGACGTGGCAGCCTCTTTGGTAAAGGACTTGAAAATCTCGTGTTTTGCTATTAAAGGCGAGGATACAAAAACATATTACAATCATCTCCAGGAAGTATTGAAAGTCAAACCGCAGATTACTATGGACGATGGCGCGGATTTAGTCGGCACCATTCATCAGCGTGACAGATCAGTCCACAATAATATTATTGGTGGTACTGAGGAAACTACAACGGGTGTTATCCGTTTGAGGGCATTGGCAGATCAGAAAAAATTAAGATATCCGATTATTGCCGTAAACGACGCCCAGACTAAGCATCTTTTTGATAATCGCTATGGTACGGGTCAGTCAACTATAGACGGAGTTATCCGTGCCACCAATAAATTAATCGCCGGCTCCACAGTTGTGGTTTCTGGCTATGGTTGGTGCGGTAAGGGAGTAGCTATGCGCGCAAAAGGATTAGGCGCCAAGACTGTGGTTACTGAAGTTGATCCTTTGCGCGGCATAGAAGCTTGTATGGATGGATTTGAGGTCATGCCGATTAAAGATGCCGCTAAACTAGGCGATGTGTTTATTACCGTTACTGGTGACATAAATGTTATCCGCAAAGAACATTTTGCAATTATGAAAGATGGTGCAATCGTTGCTAATTCCGGGCACTTCAATGTAGAGTTAGATATTCCGGGATTAGAATCTTTAAGTAAATCCAAGCGCACGATTCGTGATTTTACCGATGAGTATACGTTAAAAGACGGTAGAAGAGTTTATCTTTTAGGAGAAGGCCGTCTGATTAATTTGGCTGCTGCCGAGGGGCACCCGGCGCAGGTTATGGATATGTCTTTTGCCAACCAGGCTTTAGGTGCTGAATATATGCTGAAGAATTATAAGAAATTAGAAAATCAGGTCTATAAAGTCCCAGAAGATATTGATAAAAATATCGCGCTTTTGAAATTAGAAAGTATGGGCGTAAAAATAGACAAATTAACTGCCGAGCAAAAGAAATATTTAGCAAGTTGGGAAGCTGGAACTTAAAAAGGAGAGGATAGTATGAGAAAGAACCCAATAAGGGCTTTTTTTGCGTGTTTAATTCTTACTCTTTGTTTTTGTCTCCAATCTGCCTTAGCTGGCGGTGTGTTTAAAGAAAAGATTCAAAATAAGCTTAATTCCAGTAATAACCAGCCTATTTTGCAATATGATTACAATAATGAGCAAGAAGGTAAGAAAGATTCTTATAAGCATGATAGGGATCAGCAACTTGGTAAAAAAGAAATAGTAGACGATAGATCCCGCAAGGTTGAAGTTGATATAGTTTCATCTTCTGAAGTTAACCAAGTGGCTTATTCGCCAAAACCGCAGGAATCTCTTTTCCCGGTTGCCGCAGGTTACATTGTTTATCGAACTGAATATAATACCGAATTAGAGGATAATGTTGTTTCTATAAGCGGAAATGTCCTTTTTGATGTTTTTAAACCCGGATGGACCAGAATTCCAGTCTGCTCTACAAGTGTGGGCCTTATTGAGGTAAAACTTAACCGCTCTCCGTCATTAGTGATAAATCAGGACGGTAAATATTATTGTATGGTGAATAAGCCCGGAAGATACAGCCTGGATATGGAGTTTTTGGTTAAGGCCGCCCGGGAAAGAGAAAATGGCCCGGGGAGTTTTGAATTTGAGGTAATACCCGCTCCTATTTCACAGTTTGAAATGCGAATGCCTGAAGAAGACTTGGATATTTTTGTTGAACCTTCAATTAGATTAGAGATTAAGAAAGAAAATAAGCAGACCGTAGCCTGGGCAGTTATGCCTAATACAAACAAAGTTTCAGTGCGTTGGGCAAAGGCATTGCCTAAGGAAACTATCGCGCCGGTAAAATTAGAGCCTAAAATATACGCGGATACAGCTACTTACGCTAGTATCGGCGAAGGTTTGGTGCGCGCTCAGACCAAAATAAAATATTCAATACTACAGTCAGAAGTTTCAAGTTTTAGGCTTGCGCTACCCGACGATGTGGGTGTTTTGGATGTGCAGGGAAAAGACTTACGCGATTGGAAAGTTTCTAAAGAGCAGGGCGTGCAATATGCGGATGTGTATCTAAATTTCGGAGTTAAGGGTAGTTATAACCTGAATATCATATATGAAAGAAATATCGGCATAGGTTCAACTGTGGCCTCTATGCCCTGGGTTAAGGTAGTAGGCGCAGAAAGGGAAACTGGATTCTTTGGCGTTGCCGCTTCTACTAATGTGGAGCTAGCGGTAAATAAGGCGGATAACGTTACCAGTATCGATGTGAAGGAACTTCCCTCTGATATTTGGTCTAGTTCCAATAGCCCAATATTACTGGCTTTTAAATATTTGAATCATCCGGTAAATATTGCTATTGATGTAACCAAACATGAGGAGCTGCCGGTTTTAGTTACGGCGATTGATTCTGTGGATTATATGACCCTTTATACCGACGAGGGAAAAGTTTTAACTAAGGCAGTGTTTCAGATCAGGAATAATGTTAAGCAGTTTATCCACTTGAATCTGCCTAAGAACGCAGTTCTTTGGAGCGCCTTTGTCTCCGGAAGGCCCGCAAAGCCAGCTAAGGATAAAAATGGCGATATACTAGTTCCGCTTGAGAAATCGCAGTTAAGCGGCGATAGCCTTACGCAGTTTCCTGTAGAAATAGTTTATCTTGATTCTGCAAGTAAAGTTGGTTTCTTTGGGAATTTTAAATTGCATCTTCCCAAAACAGATATACCCATAAGCAGTCTTTTCTGGTCGCTGTATCTTCCTAAAGACTACCGTTATTTTGCTTTTGGCGGAGATGTGAAATTAGAGCGAAACCAGGCGCAAGGGTACATAATGCATAAATCACAAAGATCAGGGTCTTATGCAGTTGGTTCTAACTTTGTTTCACAGCAGATGGTGCAGGATGAACAGTTCCAGGAAGAGTTGCAGCAGGCGCAAGTCAAAGGGGCGCTTCCAATTAGAATAGATGTCCCGCAGCTTGGGCGTTCGTACCGTTTCTCTAAATTACTTATTACTGAAAAAGAAAGCCCTTATGTCTCAGCCTATTTTATGTATGGATTTTATACCTTATTAAATTGGGTTAAGCTTTTTATAGTGCTTGGCGGATTAGCATTTATTATTAGAAAGATAGCCAATAGGAAAAAACAAAAGGCAGGTTAAGAGTTTATGAAGCGTATTGCGGTTTTGACTACTGGAGGAGACGCTCCGGGGATGAACGCGGCTGTAAGAGCGGTGGTGCGCTCGGCATTAGCCAGAAAAGTTGAAGTCATGGGCGTGTATCGCGGATACCAAGGACTTATTGACGAAGATATAAAGCCGCTTAATCACCGTTCCGTGTCAGGTATTATTAATCAGGGCGGGACAATCTTAAAAACCGCGCGTTGCCCGGAGTTTAAAACCGAGGACGGCAAGAAACAGGCCCTTGAAACTTTAAAGAGAAATAATATTGAGGGGATGATCGTTATCGGCGGCAACGGCAGTTTTTCGGCCGCGCATGAATTTTACCTGCAATATCAATTTCCTTGCGTGGGGATACCTGCTTCCATAGATAATGATGTTAATGGCATAGATGTTACTATTGGGTCAGACACCGCCATTAATACCGCGCTTGACGCCATTGATAAGGTGCGTGATACCGCCACTTCCATGGAGAGGATTTTTGTGATTGAGGTTATGGGAAGGGAATGCGGTTATATGGCGCTTCAGGTAGCTTTAGCCGGGGGATGCGAAGACGTGATTATCCCAGAGAAAAAATGTGATTTTTCGGATCTTTGCCATAGTATCGTGGGTGGCAATATCCGTGGCAAGATAAGTTGGATCATTGTTCTTGCTGAGGGAGCAGCTAAGGCAGAAGAGGTAGCGCGCAATATTAGAGAAAGAACAAGCCTTGAAACCCGTTCGGTAGTTTTGGGGCATGTCCAGCGTGGGGGTAAGCCTACAGCTTTTAGTCGGACTTTGGCGCTTAATCTGGGGCAGTTGGCCGTAGAATCACTTTTGTCTGGAGAAGCAGATATCGCTGTAGGTTTAAGGTACGGAGAACTTATTACTATTGATTTTGAAGATGCAGTTAAGAAAAAAGAATGGGATGTAGAGAAGTTATACCGGTTACTTAAGACCGTAAGTTAATAAGGAGGAAACACCTAATGGGAAGAAGGCCGCTTGATATTGAAAACATCGCCATGGACTTAATTATGAATGACGATGTGACAGTGAAAAAGATTTTAGCTAAGAAAATAGTGGATATCGCCTATAAAAAAGGAGTGTATCCTTCAAGTATCCATGAGTTATATATGGCTATGGGTAAAGGCGAAGTCAAAGGTTTTACTGTCCCGGCGATAAATTTGCGCAGTATGACCTATGATCTGGCGCGCGCGTTATTCAGAGTTGCCAAGAGAAATAACGCCGGGGCGTTTATTTTTGAGATTGCCAAATCTGAAATGGGCTATACCAATCAGATACCCGCGGAATTCTCGGCGGTAATTTTAGCTGCGGCGGTAAAAGAAGATTACACCGGCCCGGTGTTTATTCAGGCTGACCACACCCAGGTAAATTTAAAGAAATTCCAGGAAAACCCGGATAAGGAATTAGACGCCTTAAAGGCGCTTATTCAGGATGCCATTGACGCAGGGTTTTACAATATAGATATAGATTCCTCTACATTGGTGGATCTGTCCAAAGAGGACCTGAAGAAGCAGCAATTTAATAATTATGAAGTTTGCGCGAAATTGACCCAATTTATTCGTCAAATACAACCCAGAGGGGTTGAGGTTTCTGTGGGCGGAGAGATTGGAGAGGTGGGGCATAAGAATTCTACTCCTGAAGATTTTCACGCTTTTATGCAGGGGTTCACCCAGCGCCTAAGAAAAGGAAGAGCCGGGATTAGCAAGATAAGCATCCAAACCGGGACTTCTCACGGAGGGGTAGTGCTTCCCGACGGAAGAGTAGCGGAAGTAAAGCTTGATTTTGAAGCATTAAGAGTTATTTCTGAGATCGCGCGCAAGGATTATGGATTAGCAGGAGCGGTGCAGCACGGGGCATCTACTCTTCCTGACGAAGCATTCCATAAATTCCCTGAAGTTACAACAGCCGAAGTGCATTTGGCCACCGGTTTTCAGAACATGATGTTTGACAGCGCGCATTTTCCCATGGAATTGAAGAATAAGATTTACGAATGGCTTAAGGTAAATGCCGCCAACGAAAGAAAAGAAGGCGAAAGCGATGATCAGTTTTTCTATAAGGCGCGTAAAAAAGCCCTGGGGCCGTTTAAGAAGCAGATTATGGGGCTACCAAAAGAAACCCGCGATAAGATCACTTCCGACATTGAAGCCAAATTTGAATTTTTATTCAAACAGCTTAATGTGGGAAATACCAAGCCCGAGGTAGATAAATATATAACCTTAAAAAGGGTCATTGTGCGCAAAGCCAAAGAAGATTCGCAGGTGGTGCATGATGGAGAAGGCGCGGACTAGAAAGCGAAAAGCGAAAAGCGAAAAGCGAAAAACAGAAGCGAAAAGCGTAAAATGTAAAACTATAGCGCAAAATTTAAAATTTTTGAATTTTAAATTATAGTCTTACACTTTTCGTTTTACGCTTTACGCTAACTTGTGACTTGGAGGTAAAATATGAGGTCGGATAAGATTAAGAAAGGCATTGAGAGGATACCGCATCGCGCGCTATTACACGCGACAGGTTTATCTAGAAGGGATTTTGATAAACCCTTTATAGGGGTGGCTACTTCTTTTACTGACCTTATCCCGGGGCACGTGGGCATGCGCGATTTAGAACGCTATATTGAAAGAGGGGTTTGTTACGCCGGGGCGGTCCCATTCTTCTTCGGTGTTCCCGGAATTTGCGACGGAATTGCCATGGGGCATTTGGGGATGTGTTATCCTTTGGCATCGCGTGAGATCATCGCGGACACAATTGAAACTGTTTGTAACGCGCATCAGTTAGACGGAATTGTCTGTTTGACTAATTGCGATAAAATCACTCCCGGAATGATTATGGGGGTATCGCGCTTGAATATCCCGGCGATTATTGTTACCGCGGGCCCCATGCTTTCTGGAAGATTAAATCAGAAAAAGTTAGCTTTTGTGCATGATACTTATGAGGCAATAGCCAAAGCCAAGAACGGCCGGATCTTAAGCCGCGAATTAGCATGTTTGGAAGAAGAGGCTTGCCCCGGAGCTGGTTCCTGCCAAGGGTTATATACCGCCAATACTATGGCATGCTTAACTGAAACTTTAGGGATGTCTCTTCCGGGCTGCGGGACCGCTTTAGCGGTTTCTGCCAAAAAAAGAAGGATCGCCCAGGCAAGCGGAGAGCGGATCGTGGAATTAGTCAAGAAAGATATCAAGCCGCGGGACATTATTACTAAAGATTCTCTTGAGAACGCCATTGTCGTCGATATGGCTTTGGGCGGTTCGAGTAATACTATTTTGCATCTTATGGCCATTGCCCATGAAGCAGGGATAAAATTGGACTTAAAGACTTTTGATAAGATTGGAAAGACTGTACCGCATATTACTTTGCTTGAGCCCGCCGGAGAGCATTATATGGAGGATCTGGAATTTGCCGGAGGAATCCCGGCAGTAATGAAACGGCTAAAAAGCAAATTACATAATCTTACTACTGTAAGCGGAAGAAAAATTCATGATATTGCCGATCAGGCCTGTATTTCTAATGAAGATGTTATCCGCCCGCTGGACAGAGCTTATCATAAAGAAGGCGGCTTGGCGGTTTTATTCGGCAATTTAGCTCCTGACGGCTCAGTGGTCAAGCAGGCCGCGGTAAGCCCTAAAATGATGAAGTTCACAGGCCGCGCGCGGGTGTTTGAGCGCGAAGAATACGCGATGGAAGCGATTCTTGCTAATAAAATAAAATCCGCTGATGTGGTTGTTATCCGCTATGAGGGCCCATCAGGCGGCCCGGGCATGCGCGAGATGTTAGCCCCTACATCAGCGATTGTGGGATTAGGGCTGTCGGATTCAGTGGCGCTTATTACCGACGGAAGATTCTCCGGAGGCACCAAAGGCCCTTGCATAGGCCACGTTTCTCCGGAAGCCGCCAAGGGCGGGCCCATTGCAATTTTGAAAAATGGCGATATAATTGATATTGATATTGCCGCAAGGCGTATCAATGTCCGCCTGACAAATAAGGAAATAGATAAGAGATTAAAGAAGCTTAAGATTCTAGAACCAAAAATCAAGACCGGATATTTATCAAGGTATTCTAGGTTGGTCAGTTCCGCGGATAAAGGAGCAATATTACAATAACTAAATGTTAATAATCAATAACCAAATTTCCTGCCTACCGGCAGGCAGGCAAATATCAAACAATATCCAATAATCAATAACCAATGGACCAAACAGGTTTGGGTATTGGTAATTGGTGTTTGATGATTATTTGGTTATTGTAATTTGGTGTTTGGTTATTGATTAGAGGTGGATTATGACGGGTGCTCAAATACTTATTGAATCTTTAAAACGTGAAGGGGTAGAGGTGCTGTTTGGCTACCCCGGGGGGCAGGTTTTGCCTATTTTTGACAAGCTTTATGATTCGGATTTAAAGCTTATTTTAGTGCGTCATGAACAGGCAGCTGCTCACGCTGCCGACGGGTATTCCCGCGCTACTGGGAAAGTGGGGGTGTGCTTGGCTACCTCCGGACCGGGAGCGACTAATCTGACCACAGGAATTGCCACAGCTTATATGGATTCAATTCCCATGGTGGCGATCACAGGGCAGGTAAAAAGTTTCCTGATCGGAAACGACGCCTTCCAGGAAGCGGATGTTACCGGTATTACCCGTCCGATCACCAAGCATAATTATTTAGTTAAAGATGTTAAAGATCTAGCGCGCATTGTGCGCGAGGCTTTTTATGTGGCCTCAACTGGCCGTCCGGGCCCGGTGTTAATTGATATCCCCTCTGATGTGCAGATGCAGGATACGGAATTTATCTTTCCGCAAGAGGTACAGATAAGAAGTTACAAGCCGACCTATTTTGGGCATCCGGGCCAGATCAAAAAAGCAGCTAAAATAATTTCCGAAGCCAGGAAGCCGCTTCTTTATATAGGCGGCGGGGTCATTACAAGCGCTTCCAGTGAAGTGCTTCTTAGGTTTGCCAATAAGATCCAGGCCCCTGTAACTTGGACGCTGATGGGTATCGGGGCTTTTCCGTCGGATCACGAATTATCTTTAGGGATGTTGGGGATGCATGGCACAGCTTACGCCAATCACGCGATCATGGAAGCGGATGTGATTATCGCGGTGGGAGCCCGTTTTGATGACCGGGTGACCGGCAGGCTCGATGCCTTTGCGCCCAACGCTAAAATCGTGCATATTGATATTGACCCTTCTTCAATAAGCAAGAACGTGGCAGTGCACATCCCGATTGTGGGAGATGCCAAGAATATTTTAGGAGCGCTTCTTGAAGAAATCAAGAAAGCCCCCGATACAAAAGAGTGGTTGAAAATAGTGGACACCTATAAGAAAAAACATCCCTTAATATATAAGGATGAAGGCAAAATCAAGCCGCAATATGTTATAGAGCAGATTGATAAGATTACTAAGGGCGAGGCGATTATTACTACTGAAGTCGGGCAGAATCAAATGTGGGCGGCGCAGTGGTATAAATATAATAATCCGCGCACCTTTATTTCTTCCGGAGGCTTGGGGACAATGGGATTCGGGCTTCCAGCAGCCATGGGAGCAAAAGTAGCTTTCCCGGACAGAGAAGTTTTTGATGTGGCAGGGGATGGGTCTATTCAGATGAATATACAGGAATTGGCAACTTGCGTGGCCAATAAGATCCACGTGAAAGTCGCTATCCTTAATAACGGTTATTTAGGTATGGTCAGGCAATGGCAGGAACTTTTTTATAAAAGGCGCTATTCGCATGTGGGCATCACCAGCCCTGACTTTGTGAAATTGGCCGATAGTTATGGCGCGCTGGGGATAAGGGTCACCGAGAAAAAAGATGTAACAGCCGCAATCGAAAAGGCGATTAATACAGAAAATACCGTCTTGATAGATTTTCGTATTGAGCCGGAAGAGAATGTGTTTCCTATGGTGCCGGCAGGAGAAGCATTAAATAGAATGATTGAGGGTTTAGCATGAGGCATACGATTACGGTATCAGTGGAAAATAAATTTGGGGTCTTGGCGCGGATTTCCGGATTATTCAGCGCCAGAGGTTATAATATTTCATCTTTGGCTGTTTCCGAGACCTTGGATCCGGAGATTTCATGCATGACTATTGTCGTGGATGCCAAAGACGAGAAGATACTTGAGCAGATTAAAAAACAGCTGAATAAACTCATTGATGTTATTTCCATCACTGATTTTACCAAAAGGGAGCACGTGGAAAGAGAGCTTATTTTAGCTAAGGTAAATCATAGCCTTAAAGATAAGGCAAAATTAGATAATATTGTCAACAGCTACGTGGCAAAGATAGTTTTTTCAAAGAACAAAACCGCTATTATTGAAGCGGTAGGGGAACAGGACAATATAAAAAAGCTTCTGGAGGAATTAAGAAGATTTACCGTCGTGGAATTGATTCGCACCGGAAAAATCGCTATGGCGAAAGGAGACACGCAAGATGATTAAGGTTTATTACGAGAAAGACGCAAATTTGGATTTATTAAAAAATAAAAAAGTCGCGATTATCGGATATGGCATACAGGGAAGAGGACAGTCTTTGTGTTTGCGTGATTCAGGGGTAAGCGTGGTTGTGTCAGAAACCTCCGGCACGCCTAACTACGAGCAAGCCAAAAAAGATGGGTTTGATCCGGTAAGTGCCGCGGAAGCAGCCAAGCAGGCGGATATTATCCAGATATTAACCCAAGACCACGTGCAGGCAAAAGTTTACAAAGAATCTATTGAGCCGAATTTAAAAGCCGGCAAGGCGCTTTGTTTTTCGCACGGGTTTAATATTCATTTTAAACAAATAGTCCCGCCTAAGGATGTGGATGTCTTTATGGTTGCTCCCAAAGGCCCGGGAGCTTTGGTAAGAAAAATGTATGAAGAGGACAAGGGGGTGCCGTCGTTGGTAGCAGTTTATCAGAACGCAACCGGCAAGGCGCTTGACCTGGCTTTAGCCTATGCCAAGGCGCTTAAGGCCACAAAAGCAGGGGTTATCCAGACGGATTTCAAAGAAGAAACAGAAACTGACCTATTTGGAGAGCAAGCGGTTTTATGCGGCGGGGCAAGCGAATTGATCATGGCCGGGTTTGATACTTTGGTTGCCGCAGGCTATCAACCGGAAATCGCTTATTTTGAAGTATTGCATGAGTTAAAACTTATTACGGACTTAATTCAGGAAAGAGGGATTTCCGGGATGCGCCGTGGCGTTTCTAATACCGCCTGTTACGGAGATTTAACCCGCGGCACAAGAGTTATTACCAAAGAAACGCGCAAGGAAATGGAAAAAATATTAAAAGAAATCCAGTCTGGGGAATTTGCCAAGGAATGGATCAAGGAAAATGAACAAGGCCGCCCCAATTTCAATAAGCTTATTGCCGCAGGGGATAATCACTTGATAGAGAAGGTGGGTAAGCAGCTGCGTGAGATGATGCCCTGGATGAAGAAAGCGTAAAACGTAAAGCGAAAAACGTAAAACTAAAAACTTTGAATTTTGAATTATGGTTTTACGCTTTACGCTTTAAATTTTAAGTTAAATATTATGGATAACCTAATTATATTTGATACTACACTTCGCGACGGGGAGCAGGCGCCGGGGGCAAGCCTTAACCCTGCTGAAAAGATGGAAATCGCCCATGCTTTAGCCAGTATGGGCGTTGATGTTATTGAGGCCGGTTTCCCTATCTCCAGCCCCGGAGATTTGCAGTCTGTTAAAAAAATTGCCAAAGAGATTAAGGGGCCGGTTGTCTGCGCTTTGGCGCGGGCAATAAAAGCTGATATTGACGCGGCCGCTTGCGGGATCAAGCCGGCTAAACGCGGGCGAATCCATGTATTTTTGGCGACTTCCAAGATCCACATGCAGTATAAATTGAAGAAAGCCGAAGATCAGATTTTGCGCTTGGCAGTAGAAAGCGTAAAATACGCTAAGAAGTTTTGCCCGGATGTGGAATTTTCTCCGGAAGACGCCTCAAGAAGCGAGCGCGCATTTATCTTTAAGGTATTGGAAGCGGTAATCAATGCCGGAGCAACAACGGTAAATATCCCGGATACCGTAGGTTACACCCAGCCTGAAGAATACGGTGATTTGATCCGCAGTATCAAGAACAATGTCCCGAATATTAATAAGGCGATTATCTCAACGCACTGCCATAACGATCTGGGTATGGCGGTAGCAAATTCCCTGGAAGCAATTAAAAGCGGAGCGCGCCAGGTTGAGTGCACTATAAACGGTATTGGCGAGCGCGCGGGCAATGCTTCTATGGAAGAGATCGTAATGAATATCAAAACCCGCCAGGATATATTTAAGGATGTTAAAACTAATATCGCCTGTAATCAGATATATAGAGTATCGCGATTGGTGAGTAAACTTACAGGATTTGTAGTTGCTCCGAATAAAGCAATTGTGGGAGGAAATGCCTTTCGCCATGAATCCGGTATTCATCAAGACGGGGTATTGAAAGAGCGCTCTACCTATGAAATTATTTTGCCTGAGGATGTGGGGTTTACCGGAACAGGAATAGTTTTGGGCAAACATTCCGGAAGGCATGCCTTGGCAGAGCGCCTGAAAGACCTGGGGGTGTCTCTAAGCCAAGAGCAGTTGGAGAAAGTAAACTTTCGCTTCAAGGAATTAGCCGATAAAAAGAAAAATATCTTTGATGATGATTTGGTTTCTCTTGTGGAAGATGAAATAAAGTCCATAAAGCCGGTATGGAAGCTTGTTGGTTTTCAAATTCATTCCGGCACCAAGATCGCGCCCAAAGCCGAAGTAACAATGATCTACAAAAATAAAAAATTAAGCGCTTCTTCCACAGGAGATGGCCCGGTAGATGCCTGCTTTAAGGCCATTGATAAAGCTACTGGCATTAAAGGTGAACTTCAGGATTACCGCATTGAAGCGGTCACTCAAGGAAAAGACGCGCTTGGCGAAGTAAGCTTGAAACTAAAAGCCAAGGGCAGGGTAGTTACTTCCAGAGGGGCAAGTACGGATATTATTGAATCTTCAGTAAGGGCATATATCAACGCATTGAATAAAATCGAGAGTCTATAAAATATTTATGCCTAAAATCTACGGGGTTTTGGGTTTTCCTGTCAAACACAGTTTTTCTCCGGCAATGCACAACGCCGCCTTCCAGAAGTTGCAAATTGACGCTGAATATAAGCTTTTTGAGAAAAATCCCGAAGAATTAGATAATTTTATTAAAACTTTAGCGGACAATAATATCCACGGCCTAAATATTACTGTCCCTTATAAAGAAAAAGTCATTGCCTATTTGACAAGTCTTTCTCCGGAAGCAGAATTTATCGGCGCGGTTAATACTATTAAGGCCGAAGCCGGTAAACTCACAGGTTTTAATACTGATGGCGAAGGGTTTATCAGGCATTTGACAAGTGACATGAGGTTTGACCCGCGTAATAAGAAAGTAGCCATGCTGGGCTGCGGAGGGGCAGCCAAGGCAGTTAGCGCGTATTTGGCTTTTGCCGGGATCCAAAGCTTAGCTGTGTATGATCTTGATTCTTCCAGATGCGAAACACTTCTATCGCGGCTAAGAAACAAATTTCCCAAGATTAAATTTTCCTGCGCTTCTTCGGTAGAAGAATTGAATATAAAACAGGCGCAGCTTTTGGTCAATGCCACCCCCGTAGGGATGAAACAAGATGATCCCTGCTTGGTTGCTTTGGAGATGATCTATCCGGAATTATACGTCTATGATCTAATTTATAATCCAGCCCAAACCAAACTTTTAGAATTGGCGCGCAAGAAAAAAGCTGCCGCTTTAAATGGTTTAGGCATGCTTCTTTATCAGGGGGCAAAGTCCTTTGAGATATTTACCGGCAAAATCGCCCCCATTGATGTAATGCGCGATGCTTTAAATAACGCTATAGCGAAAGGTTAAAAATGTTAGAAAAGATATTTGTTTTTCTTTTTGGCTCGATTGTGGGCAGTTTCTTAAACGTCTGCATCCATAGGATGCCCTTGGAAGAATCGGTAGTTTTTCCGGCTTCGCATTGCCCTTCCTGCAAAAAACCGCTTTCTTGGTATGATAATATTCCTTTTATAAGTTATATATTTTTGTTGGGGAAGTGCCGTTATTGCAAGAAGCCGATTTCCCCGCGCTATATACTGGTTGAGCTTTTAACCGCGCTTGTGTTTCTTTTATGTTTTAACCTTTATGGTTTAAGTTTCAGTTTCTTTTATTATCTTACCTTTATCTGCGGGTTAATTGTGGGCACATTCGTGGATATCAAACACAGGATTATTCCGGATGAAATCTCCATCGGAGGGATAGTCTTGGGGCTTGTTTTTAACATTATAAGAGGCTTAAGCTTAAAACCTTTCTCGTGGAATTGGCATCCAGCAGTTTACTCGCTTTCGGGGATTATTATTGGCGGGGGAGTAATTTATTTGACCGGTTGGATATTTGATCTTATCTATTTTAAATTGCTTAAAAAACCCGCGATTAATGGAGAAACTGAATCCATGGGCGGAGGAGACGTAAAGCTCTTGGCGATGATCGGAGCTTTCTTAGGCTGGGAAAGAGCGCTTATGACATTTTTCTTGGCTCCCTTTGCCGGGATCATCTTTGGGGTAGTAAATATGATCGTGAAAAAAGACCACACTCTGCCTTATGGGCCATTTTTGGCATTGGCGGCTTTGGCGTCGCTATTTTTTTATGGCAATATTTTAAACATGGTAATTTGCTACTAATATGACAGATAAAAAACTCGCAGAAGAAAATCCGCTTTTAAATACCATATCCGCTTCTAAGTGGCAGAAGATTGGAACAGGAAAAAGAGCAGGGGTGGCGCTGCCTTTATTTTCCCTGTATTCACGCGATAGCGTTGGCGTAGGAGATTTCGCGGATTTAAAAAAGTTTGTGGACTGGTGCGCCAAGACCGGTAATTCTATTTTGCAGCTATTGCCGCTTAATGAAATGGGCTGGGTTAATTGCCCCTATGATGCTTTGAGTTCTTTTGCTATTGAGCCTTTGTATATATCATTTTCTTTATTGCCTGCAGGGCAGATCAAGCATGTGAAACAGGATATAGAAAAAATCCGCGCGGAATTTCCTTTGCCTGCGAAGAACCTGGATTACCGGATCAAACAAAGGAAAATGGAATTATTCTGGAAGATATTTTCTTTAAGCGGCACTTGCGATGATAAGGCTTTAATAAGATTCCGGCATGAGAACAGCTATTGGCTGGAGGACTTTGCTTTTTTTAAAGTGCTTAAGGCAACACAAGGCGGGCGCGCCTGGTATGATTGGGATTTGGATTTGGCAAGCCGTGACAAAAAAGCCCTTGAGCATGCACAGCGCAAGAATAAACAGGAAATAGATTTTCAGGTTTGGCTGCAGTATGTAGCTTTTAAACAGTTAAATGATGTTTTGAAACATGCCAATTCTAAGGGGGTTTTTCTGAAGGGGGACCTTCCGATTCTGGTGTCGCGGGACAGCGCGGATGTCTGGGCTAATCCGGGATTCTTTAAGCTTGAATTTGCATCAGGGGCCCCTCCTGATATGTATTGCTCTAGGGGTCAGCGTTGGGGCATGCCTACTTATAACTGGCAGAATATCGCTAAAGATGATTACAGGTACGCGCGCGAGAAGTTTAAATACGCTTCTAATTTCTATAATATCTTGCGCGTGGACCATGTGGTGGGGTTGTTTAGAATTTGGAGTATTCCTTATAGCGACCCAGAAGAGAATAAAGGCAGCCGCGGCGCGTTTGACCCAGTTGATGAAAATGTTTGGGGCAAACAGGGCCGGGATATTTTGTCAGTAATGCTTGATTCATCGGATATGCTTTTGTGCGCTGAGGATCTAGGGGTAATCCCTAAGGTTTGCACAGATACCCTGCGTGATATGGGCATACCGGGTAATGATGTGGCGCGCTGGGTCAAGGATTGGAGCAACCGGCATGATTTTTTGCCTGCTTATGAGTATCGTAAAACTTCTGTAACCATGCTCTCAACTCATGACACGACAAATTTCGCTGCCTGGTGGAAATATGAGGCAGGCACAATTGACGACGGGCTTTTTGCCTGTAAGTGTCAGGATAGAAGAATAGATTACGAGTTGACTAAAGATAAACTTTTTGATGCCGCGTTATCCTGCCATGGGCGTTTGCGTTGGAAAAATTCAATAGATAATATTGATACTTTGGTTTGGATCTTAGGCAAAAGAAAAGAAGAAGTCGGCGACTTTATTGAGATGTATCAGAATACTTATCAGGAAAAAGAAAAACTTTGGAAACTTCTAGGAATGACTGGTGTCATGCAAGAAGAAGCAAGTGATGAGCTAGTAGAAAAGGCGTTAAAGTTTAATTATGAAACTTCCGCAATATTTTCCATCCAATTGATCACGGATTTACTCTCTATGGGAGGCATTTTTAAAGGTGATCCTTACCAATACCGCATCAACTTTCCCGGAACTACCAATCAGACCAACTGGTCTTTGGTTCTTCCGCTTTCTTTGGAAGAATTAGCTAAGCATAAAGTAACGGATAAGATAAAGCAAGCCATCGCCGATTCTAATAGACTTGCATGATGGCGCAGTCTCTGCGAAGCCATACCATATTTTGTTAGTTAAATGGCGAAGCAGGACAGATTGTCACTAGCTCGGGTAGAGCTTAGTTAGCGTAAAGCTAAAAGCGAAAAACGCCTACCTGCCGGTAGGTCTGCCTACGGCAGACAGGCAGGCAAAACCACAATTTAAAATTCATTATTTGTAGACGCTTTAGCTAACCTCTAGTCTTCCAATAAATTACAAAACAATTAAGGGCAGGATAAAGGGCGGCCTCATTAAAATGAGCCGTCCTTTTTTTGTGACCTTGTGACTTTTTTGTAAGGCCCAGCTTTATAGGATAAGCTGGCCTACACTTTTTGTGTAAGATTCAGCAACCTCCTTCGTCTAATATGGATGAAAGGGGGTAGGTGCCGTGGAAATAAAAGAATTTGACAAGGAGGTCTCTTTATAATACAATTGTATATACAACAAGCGGCACGACAATTTTATGGAGGCAATCAGATGGAATGTAACAAAAAGTGCAAGATTAAAACGCATACGTGGCGTTTCATTCGAAGAAATAGTCAAAGCAAAGTTTTTAGATGTCCTGCAACATCCAAGCAGGAACAATCAAGGGATTTTGATATATGAACATAATGGGTATGTTTGGGCGGCGCCATTTGTTGCTGACGCAGAAGGTATTTTCTTAAAAACATTATATCCGTGTCGTAAATACAAGAAAATTTATAAGAAAGAGGTGATTATATGAGAAAGATAAAATTAACCAAAGAGGAGCAATGGATTGAAGATCATTTTGAAGAGTTTGTGCCTGCGGGTAAAGAGGAATACGATAGAATCGCGCGGATGCTTGAAGCCAGAAAGAAAGACGCGGTGTTGAATATCCGGGTGAATAGCTATGATCTGGAACATATTAAGCAAAAAGCAAGGCAATTGGGCGTTAAATACCAAACTTTTATTTCCGAAATCCTGCATCAGGTGGCGCAAGGGGTAAGATAAGCAAATAAGCAAATAAAGGGACGGTTCTATTAAAAATAACCGTCCTTTTTATTTTTGTAAGATTTAACAATCTCCCTCGTCTAATAAGGTAGATACCTTGTGCTTATCGGAATTGCCTGCCTGCCGGCAGGCAGGCGCAAATGTGCCCTTTCTGGGCAGGGAGGTGGCAAAAGCTGAAATAGATGAACTGGTCACAATTTGTGACCGGTCGAAAATTATAATTGAGATTTTGATTTGACAGCGATATAATAAATATGATGAAAAGAGAAATCTTATCTAGTTTACTTGTTCCAGCTGTTAGCATAATTCTTATCTGGGTTATTTTGCATATAGCTTCCAAGACTAAATCCGGTGGGGAATATCTGACCGAAGCTACTGCAAGAGCCGGCCGTAGAAAAAGTCCGTGGAATTTGATTTTAATACCGTTTACTGTGTTGGGTGTATGGTTTAGTTGGGTTTTTCAATTCAAAATACTATGGAATATTCATATCCTGATATTCCCGGAACATGCCGGTAAGTTTTCGCAATTCTGGAGAGGGAAGATGTCCGCCGAAAGCTTTATTTCAAGTTTTCTTCTTATGGTGCCTCTTATTTTTTCTTCTCTGGCGTTGGGGATGATAGTAGCAAATCTTTTGGCTTGGTGTATCCCGCCAGCCAGAAAAGTATTTAATAAGGAAGCCCAAGGCACCAAGGAAGTTTCATTTCGTGAATCCATGAAGGCGCTTGCTAAGATGGCTGCTTATACTGTGCCAATATGTTTTGGATTAGGTTTAATAGGGGCCTTTACCTTAAAATCATTCAAGTAAGAAAAGGCAAGGCCGACAGAAAATAACTATGAACAAAGAAAAATTTAAACAGTTGGTTAATTTTATAGCTTTTCTGGTAATGATGTTTGTTATTTTCGTAGGCATAATAGCCTCAATTTGTTTTTTAGCATTTATATTCGGGCCAAAACCAAGCCGTTTTATAATTTTTTGCGCAGTCCTGCCATTAACTGGAACAATGCTTTATATTTTTACATTTTTAGGTATGGGTGTTGGAATGCTTCTTTGGAAGCCTTTTTTAACTGTTGAGCAGGCCAAGGAATATTTCTTTGAGCCTGTAACACCAGAAAGCGAAATCCCGCAGTTGTTAAATTCCTTATTTATTAAACCTTATTATAAATTATCTTTCCTGATTTTTCCCAAAGTGAAAGAAGAATTTAAGCGAAAACATGGCGTTGAGGTTAGTTAATAGTTTGTAGACGCTTTAGCTAAATAGATATTGTTGTTTTGTTCCGGCACCCGCGCTTAACTTGTATTGCGCGGGTGTTAGCCTTTTTGGCAAAATTTAAGATTGAGATTTTGACTGGATTGGGGTATAATATAAACAAATGGAGGGCATATGAAGAGAAAGCAGTCAGAGGCGACAAAGCGCAAGATCAGTTTAGCGCAAAGAGGAAAGAGTAATTCCATGTACGGAAAGCGCCACAAGAAATCTTCCCTGGCTAAAATATCACAAGCTACTAAAGGCAAAAATAACCCCATGTACGGAAAGCACCATTCCGCCGAAACAAAAAGAAAAATAAGTTTAGCTGCCATACGCCGCAGTAGATAAAGAGGCAAAAAGCGTAAAGCTAAAAGCGTAAAACTAAAAACCATAATTCAAAATTAAAAATTTTTAATTTTGCACTGTAGTTTTTAGCTTTACGCTTTAATTTTTTAGCTAAGAAATATGTTTGGTTTTTTAATTTGAGGCTGTATAATTAAACGCTATGTCAATTATTAAGGGCGAAGAGTTTTATGTTTCCAAGCGTATCGGAAAGGCAATTACCGACTATGATATGCTTCAGGAAGGCGATAAGGTTGCGGTTGCTGTTTCTGGCGGTAAAGACAGCTTGACGCTTCTTCGGGTTTTAAACGACAGAAGGACCTTTGTCCCTATCAAATATTCCCTGGTAGCTATCCATATTGACATGGGTTATCCCAAATCATCGGCAAAACAACTGGAAAAGCACTTCCAGAAAATGGGGGTAGAGTATCATATAGAAAAAACCGATGAGTTAAGAAAGATGAAGAAAAAGGATATTACCTGTTTTTGGTGCGCCTGGAACAGGCGCAAGGCGCTTTTTAAATGTTCGGACAGGTTGGGTTGTAATAAGGTGGCATTAGGGCATCATTTTGACGATATTATCCAGACTACGCTTTTAAATCTTTTCTTTCAAGGCGAGATTTCCGCGATGAATCCCAAACAGGAATTATTCCACGGGAAAATCCAGATTATCCGCCCCTTGGCCTATGTGGAGGAAAGGTTGATAGAGAGGTTTGTAAAATCCGAGAAACTTAAAACCTATGATTGCACATGTCCTAATTACCACATCTCAAATCGCACCAGAATTTCCCGCATCATACAAGAGTTGGAAAAAGTCTGCCCCGATGTGAAGAAAAACATCTTCAGAAGTATTAAGCGCGTGAAAAAGGATTACTTGCTTTAGCGGGTAAATGGTATAATAAATAAAGCAAAAAGGTAAAAGTAGTAAATAACCAATAACCAAATGTTAAATAACCAAATAATAATCAAACACCAATGTCCAATAACCAAAATAAAAAGATAAAAAAGATGGCGGAAATCGGGAATAGAGAATAATGATAACTAATTTAGTGTTAATTATTGTTGGTATATTTATCGCCTGCCTGTTATTTTTTCTTATCCGCAAGATCAATCAGAAGCTTTCTGAAGTTACAGGCGCGGTGGATGAGGCCAGGAAATTCTTTACCCAGTCGCTTGGAAATACCACCACAGTGTTTAGCGGGGTGTATGAAAAGCTGGGTAAGCTGGAAGAAACCAACCGCCAGATCGTTGAGATAAGCCGGGATATATCTGCCTTGCAGCAGCTTTTAAGAGCGCCTAAATTCCGCGGGCAATTAGGCGAACGGATGCTGGAAAATCTTTTAGCTGAAGTTTTGCCTAAACAATATTTCGCGCTTCAATATCGTTTTAAAACCGGCGACGCGGTGGACGCGGTAATCAAGCTTGCCGGAAAAGTGCTTTCTATTGACGCCAAGTTCAGCTTAGAGAATTTTCAGCGCTTGCAGGAAGCAGTTGATGAAGACGCCAAGAATTCTTTTCGTAAGCGTTTTACACAGGATGTGAAGAATCGCATTGACGAAATCTCCTCTAAGTACATTCTTCCTGATGAGGGTACTTATGATTTTGCTTTTATGTATATTCCGGCGGAAAATGTCTACTATGAAATCATTGTCAACCAGGACATGCTGGGTATTTTTACTGCCAAGAAGATCATTCCGGTATCACCGAATACCTTTTACGCTTATCTAGAGATTATTTGTATGGGTTTAAAAGGGCTTCAGATAGAAGAAAATGCCAAGGCAATACTCAAAGGGTTAAGCGCGCTTGGCGTTCAGATGAATAAATTTCAGGAGGATTTTACTACTTTAGGCGCGCATATTAATAACACCCGCGGTAAATTTGAAGAAAGCTTTAAACATCTGGAGAAAATTACCCAGCAGCTGGAAAAGATACAGGAAAAACAATCTTGATGCCCTGCGTGTTTAATCTTCCAGGTTTAATTTGCGCTACAAGCAGTAAGCCTTATAATATGTCTTTGGCCCACGGGGACACAACAAGCTCTTTGCAGAATCGGAAAGATTTCTTAAGTTTTTTGGGTATAGATTACAAGAAGCTTGCCTGCGGGGTTCAGGCGCATTCTGCTATGGTAAGAAAAGTAGTCTTAGCAGATGCTGGAAGGGGCGCGTTGTCGCCTGATAGCGCTTTTGATAAAACTGATGCCTTTATTACTAATGCCGCAGGCTTGCCCATGGCAGTATTTACCGCGGATTGCTTAGCAGTTTTTATCTATGACAAAAAGAATCATGCCGCGGGAATAGTGCATGCCGGATGGCGCGGGACAAAAAAACAGATATGTTTAAAAACTCTGGAATATATGCGCAAAGAGTTTTCTACTTCTCCAGAGAACGTGTATTGCGGGTTCGGCCCCCGCATAAAGAGTTGTTGCTATGAAGTGGGAGAAGAATTCAAAGATTTCTTTCCCGAAGATGTAACTTTTAAAGGCGGTAAATATTATTTCGATTTGGGAAATGCCAATAAAAGGCAGATAGTTTCTTGGGGGGTCGATCCAAGAAACATTGAGGATAAACAAGAGTGTAACTTTTGCAATAATAATAAATATTTTTCTTATCGTAAAGAAGGCGTTTCTTGCGGCAGGATGATGTCAGCGCTTATGCTTAAATGATACCTTACTATACTTTAGATTTTATTCTTCACACGTATACCGCGACAAACCTTCAGGCGGTAAAAAGTGCCCTTGTGGAATTCGCGCAGGCTATTCAAGTAGCTCAAATAGAAGAGAATGGTTTATCGCGGACTGATCAGTATAAGATCAGCATGACTGTGGAAGAGCCGACGATCATCTTTGACATCTGCGCGCAATTCGGGAAAATAAAATCCATGAAGATAGAGGAAAAGGCTTCTAATTAGTATAAGAGCTTCCGGATGCCTTGAAGATAAGTTTATTTCGTGGTATGATTCTAATATAGGGGACAATAATGTATATCGTAGTTTTAGTCACAGCTTCCAGCAAAGAGGAAGCAGTAAAAATATCAAACGGCCTTCTGGAAAATAAATTGGCCGCCTGCGTGAATATTTTGCAGGGGGTAAGTTCATTTTTCTGGTGGGAAAAAAAGATTGATCAGGCAAATGAGTGCTTGATGATAATTAAGTCTAAGAAATCACTTTTGAATAAGATCATTAAAAAGGTAAAATCTCTACATAGTTACCAAGTTCCGGAAATTATAGCCCTTCCTATAATCGGCGGAATAAAAAGCTACCTTAAATGGATTGATGAATCTGTCCGGCGGAATTCTTGATTATTTAATTGCTTTCTTGGGGGGCGTTCTTTTAAGCTTGACTCCTTGCGTGTATCCGCTTTTGCCGGTTAGCTTAAGTTATATCGGTATAAGCTGTGCCGGCTCAAAACTAAAAGGGTTCCTTTTAGGATTAGCCTATAGTTCGGGGTTAGCTTTTACCTATATGCTGCTTGGGATCTTGGCCTCTTTGACTGGAAAAGTCTTTGGCACTGTTTCAAGCCACCCAGTTACCCAGATCATCATCGGCTTAATCGTTATTTTATTTGGTGCGGCAATGTTTGACTTGGTGAATCTACCTTTTTTAAATATTACCAAGTCAGTAAAACCTAAGGGATGCGGCTATTCAGGGGTTTTTGTTTTAGGGATAACTTCTGCTTTGGTGATCACCCCTTGTGTCAGCCCCGTATTAGGCTCGATATTGCTTTTGTTGGCGGCAAAACAAAATGTTTTCTACGGCGCAAGTCTTCTTTTAAGCTTTGCCTATGGCCTGGGGATGATATTTATTCTTGCCGGATTTTTAGGAAGCGTGATTTTATCAATGCCTAAATCCGGAAAGTGGATGTTTTATGCAAAACGCGCGGCAGCGTTGATTTTATTAATCATGGGGGCAGTTATTATTTTTTCAGGGATAAGGGGGCTTTAATGAGAATTAAGAAATTAACCGTAAGTTTGGTTGCGTTATTTGTTTTATTGTCCGGGGTTTGTTTTGCCCAGGATTTTAAGCTTAAGGATCTAAAAGGGCAAGAGGTTACCTTAACTAGCTTTAAGAATCAAAAGCCGGTGCTTCTTCTTTTTTGGACCACCTGGTGCCCGTATTGCCGTCAGGCGCTTCTGGATGTTAATGGCAAATATCCGGAAACTTCAAAGGGCGGGCTTGAGATCTTGGCGATTAATATCGGGGAATCACGGGAAAAAGTTGAGAAATTCGTGCAATTGCGTGATTTGAAATATCCGGTTCTTTTGGATCAACAGCAAACAGTGGTAGGTTCTTTTATGGTTTATGGGATTCCCGCTTATATTATAATTGATAAAGAAGGAAACATTGCCGCCCGGGATAACCGTTACCCGGATGAGCAAATAAAGAAAATCCTTGGGGTAAAATAGCGCATAAATAACAGCAAATAGGAGGCCAGCGTGGAAGAAAGAAAATTTTCTAAAAAGCAAGCTTTGAAGTTTGGCTGGGAAACTGTAACCGGCAATATTGGTTTCTTTATTGGCTTAAGCCTTGTAGTGTTTGTGGTGGTTTATGTGCCGGCATTCGTCAGCAGCGTCACCGAGAAAACATACCCGGTTATTTCTTTTATTTTCAGCCTTATTTCCAACATTTTGAGCATGATCGTAGGCATGGGATTCATAAAGATAGCGCTTAAATTTTATGACAAGCAGAAAGCTGATTTTGACGATTTATTTTCCTGCGCCAAGCAGTTCTTCCCCTATCTATTAAGCGCCATTCTTATGACTTTAGCGGTAATAGGCGGTATCATTGTTTTGATTGTGCCGGGAATTATCCTTGGGTTACAGCTGCAGTTTTTCGCATATTTTATAGTAGATAAGAAAACCGGCCCCATGCAGGCTTTAAAAGAGAGTTCCCGGATAACTCGCGGGCAGAAATGGCAGCTTTTCTTATTCGCCTTGCTAACAGTTCTTGTAAACATCGCCGGATTATTGTGCCTGGTGGTAGGGCTTTTAGTGACTATTCCGCTTACTTCTTTAGCCTACGCCTATATTTATCGTAAATTGGAACAAGGAGAAGTTGCTCATGTTTGATAAAATGAAACAGATGATGGATTTGCAAAAGAAAGTTCAGGAACTTAAGAAGCAGCTGGAGCAGGCAACCTTTGAAGTTTCAAGCTCTGACGGCGTTTTTAAAGTGGTTATGAATGCCGCGCAGGAAATTAAAGATGTGATTTTAGCTGATTCCTATAGTAAGGTGGACAAGGGTAAATTAGAACAGGCGATAAAGGATACATACAACCGCGCGATCAAGCGCGCGCAGGAAATAGCCGCCAGCAAGATGAAGGATATAAGCGGGCTAGCCCTGCCGGGATTTTAGAATATGCTTCCGGAAAAGATCAGGGGATTGCTTAAGCAAAAAGAATTTATAAGCGTTGCAACCTCAAGCCTTAAGGGCAAGCCCAACGCCGCCCCGAAATTTATACTTAAGTGTGAGGGGAATTTTATTTATCTTATTGATTATACTATTGGGACTACTTGGGAGAATCTGAAGGTAAATCCTCTGATATCGCTTTCCTTTATGGATACTGAAACACTTTTGGGCTATCAGTTAAACGGCAAGGCGCATATCTTAGAAAACGGCCATGAGTATGAGAAGATATTTCATGAGCTTTCCCAAAAGCAGGTAAGCCTCTCTGCTAGCCGTATTATTGAAGGAATTTCCAAGGGCAAGAAACACTCTAGCTTTGAGCTTGCCATACCAGAAAAATTTGTGGTTTTAAGAATAGAGGTTAAAGAGCTTGTGGAAATAAAGCCAAGCGGAGGCTTGCAAAGGGAGCAGATGTGAAGAATATTAAAGGTTTAGCAACCGGAATAGGAAGCCTCCCCTATAAAGACCCGCAAGAAGCCCTGGATTTAGTTTTTCAATACGCCCCTCAAATACCTTTTTGGCCGCAGCTTCCTAAGAAAGACGCGCGTGAAGGCATGACCGCGCAGTTTATTGAAGGCCTGCCCTGCATTAAGACCAGTGCTGAAGGGGTAATTTTCTCTCCGGAAAATAAAGAAAAAGAGTTAGAAGTATTTTACGAGAAGATAATAAGTAAACAGATGGCATATTTTGCCATTTCCGAAGCCTATGCCAGCGGGTTATATGCCTTTAGAAAGCGCCTGAAGAAAACAGATCTAAGCGGGGTTTCTTTCTTAAAGTGCCATGTTACCGGGCCGTTTACTATGGCCGCCAGCATCAAAGATGAAAAAGGCGTCATACTTCTACATGATCAGGTTTTTATGCAGGCGATTACCCAAGGCCTTTTAATGAAGGCATTGTGGCAGGCGCAATTCCTTGAGGAATTCGGCAAGCCGGTTATTTTATTCATTGATGAGCCTTATCTGGCCTGTTTTGGTTCAGCTTATTCCGCGCTGGGGCGGGAAAGCGTGGTAGCAACACTATCCGAATTTTGCGATTGTTTAGCCCAGGCGGGGATATTGCCGGGGGTGCATTGCTGCGGCAATACCGATTGGTCCATATTTACTCAAATCAACAGCCTGAAAATCATAAATTTTGACGCTTTCGGCTTCTTGGATAAGCTTATTTTGTATAGCCCGGAAATAGAAAATTTTTTAAAGCAGGAGAGGATCCTTTGTTGGGGCATTGTGCCGGCTCAAGGGTATAGCTCTGATATGAAGGCTTCTTTCTTGGCAGAGAAGATCAATAAAGGCATAGAGGCCTTTTTCAGGAAAGGCTTAGACAAACAAGCGCTTTTAGAAAACCTTCTTATCTCCCCAAGCTGCGGTTTAGGGACTTTGTCTGCACAAGATGCTTCAGGGGTTTTGAAGCTTCTTTCTGAAGTTTCCGGCCTGATAAGGCCAAATTAAAAATAGTTGACAAAGGCTTTAGGAGAAGGTATATTGATACTCTCGTTTTCCAAATTATCCATTAAGGAGTTTATTGTAAAATGAAAGAGATCAGGATCCATGCCCGTGCCGGGCAGGGGGCAATTACTACCGCGGCCTTGTTAGGGGATGCCTACTTTTTAAAGGGGATGTATCCTTACGCTTTTCCGCATTTTGGCGCGGCCAGAATGGGCGCTCCTATGAACGCCTTTGTCAGGGTTGATGCTAAACCTGTGCGCCTGCGCAGCCAAATATATGAGCCGGATTACCTTTTAATCATGGATGCCACGCTTTTAAGAGGTTTTAATTGTTTCGCAGGCTTAAAAGATAGTGGCATTGCTATAATTAACCAAAAAGAAGGCGTGGAGATCCCTAAGCTTAATGCCCGCCAGAAGCTTTATGTGATCCCGGCCAATGACATTGCTTTAAAGACTATTGGACGGCCCTTAGGTAATACCGCTTTATTGGGGGCTTTTTGCGCGGCTACTGGTGAATTAGAGTTAGACGCGCTTTTGGAAGCAGTAAAACACCGTTTTTCCGGTAAGGCGCTTGAGGGCAATATTGAAGCGGTGAAACAGGGTTTTTCTTTCATTAAAAAATAGGAGTATGAATGTTTGGTCCGTTAATTTGTAAATCCGGCAAAAGCAGGGATAATAAGACCGGTTCCTGGAGGACAGAAGTAAAGCCCAAATTCTTACAAAAAGATTGTATTGGCTGTAAGATGTGTTTATTGATCTGTCCCGAAGGATGCATTACCGGCAGCGCCAAGAATACCTATAATTGCGATTTGTTGTATTGTAAAGGCTGCGGCAATTGCGCGGCAATTTGCCCTAAGAAAGATATCGTAATGATCAAAGAAGAGGCCAAGGAATAAGATGAAAGAATTTATTGAAGGCTCTCACGCTATAGCAGAGATCGTTAAATTATGCAGGCCCGGAGTTATTTCGGCGTATCCGATTACTCCCCAGACGCATATTGTGGAAGATTTGGCCCAGATAGTCGCCGATGGAAAACTTAAAGCAGAGTTTGTGAATGTGGAATCAGAGCATTCGGCAGCTTCGGTAGTCTTGGGCGCATCCGCAACAGGGGTGCGTTCTTATACCGCCACAAGCTCCCAAGGGCTTTTCTTGATGGCAGAGGTAGTTTTTAATATTGCGGGAATGAGGCTGCCGGTAGTAATGACCTGCGCTAACCGCGCGATCTCCGCTCCGATCAATATCTGGAACGACCAGCAGGATTCCATTTCTTTAAGGGACGCCGGATGGATCCAGTTTTACGCTGAAGACGTGCAGGAAGCAGTGGATTTTCATGTTTTGGCTTATCGCATTGCTGAAGATGCCGGGATGATGCTTCCGGTAATGGTGTGCATGGACGGTTTTATCCTAACCCACGGGATAGAAACAGTGGATATTCCGGATCAGGCAACAGTTGATAAATTCTTGCCTTCATATAAGGCATTATATAAATTAGATGTGGATAACCCAATGACTTTAGGCCCCTTAGTGGATCCCGATTCTTACCTTGAGACCCGGTATGCCCTTCATAAAACCCATGAAAAGGCTTTAGAATTCATACCTAAGGTATTTGCTGATTTTGGCAAGGCATTCGGCAGAAATTATAACGGCTTAGTTGAAGGATACCAGCTTGAAGACGCTGAACGGGTGATCGTGGCCATGGGCTCTGTATGCGGGACAATAAAAGATACTATTGATCAGTTAAGGTCAAAGGGCAAGAAAGTGGGCTTGTTAAAAATTACCACTTTCCGCCCCTTCCCGGCGCAGGCTGTCTGCGAGGCGTTGAAGAATGCCAAGAAAGTAGCAATAGTAGATAAATCCGTATCTTTAGGATCGTTTGCTCCTATTGCCGCGGAGGTAAAAGCTGCCTTTTGCGGAAAGAAGAAAGCGCCTAAAGTAATAAGCAGTTTTGTCTTAGGCCTTGGCGGAAGAGATATCACCAGGGAGTCCATAAAAGAAATTTTCCGCCTTTTGACTGCTAAAGAATTAAACGGCGATTTTATTGATTTAAAGCCCGAACTTTTGAAGGAGAGTTATGAGCAATAGCCTTTTAGCTTGTGGGCATACTGCTTGCGCCGGATGCGGCCAGGCATTAGCCGCCCGAATGGTAATTGATACTGCCGGTAAGAATACCATGGTAGTAAATAATACCGGGTGCCTTGAGGTTTTTTCTACTAAATTTCCGGAATCAGCCTGGGAAATTCCCTGGATGCATTCTTTATTTGAAAACTGCGCGGCGGTGGCTTCCGGAGTAGAGGCAGGCCTGAAATATTTAGGCAAGAAAGATAATATTAATGTTATCGCTCAGGCAGGTGACGGAGGAACAGCAGATATTGGCCTGCAGGCTCTTTCCGGGATGCTGGAAAGAGGCCATGATATTTTATATGTTTGTTATGATAATGAAGCTTATATGAATACCGGTGTCCAGAGAAGCGGTTTGACGCCTTTTGATACTAATACTACCACCAGCCCCATAGGCGCTGGTTCCACGGGCAATATCCGTCCCAAGAAACCTATGCCGGAAATTGCCGTGGCTCATGGGATCCCTTATGTTGCTACAGCATCAGCTAGTTTGCCGCAAGATATACAGCGCAAAGTTAAAAAGGCCTTAAGCATCAAGGGGCCAAAATATATGCAAATTCATGTCCCCTGTCCTTTAGGCTGGAGACATGAATCTTCTATGACCCTCGAGGTTGGCAAGTTAGCAGTAGAAACCGGGCTTTATCCTTTAATTGAATATGAGAATGGCGTCTTGGCGCAAGTGCGTAAAATCCAGCCTAAGCCGGTAGAGGAATATCTTAAGGTGCAAGGCAGGTTCAAGCATCTTCTGAATAATCCGGAAGAGATAAGAAAGATTCAGGCCATAGCAGATAACAATATCGCTAAGTACGGACTGAAGGCTTAAAGCAGCGCAAAAGGGGGTAGTAGATATGGGAAAACAGGCAAGGTCAATTGTGGATTTAAGCCTTAAAGAATTAGTGCATGACTTGAATAAGGCCTACGCGGATGAATGGCTGGCATTTTACCTTTATTGGTATATGGCAAGAATAGTTTCCGGCAAGGCCTATGAAGATATGCAGGAGATGCTGGAGAAGGTAGCTAAGGACGAACTTGAGCACGCGGGAGAACTAGCGGATCTTATCACAAAATTAGGCGGGGTGCCGATTGCCAATCCTATAGAGTTGGAGAAAAACGCCAATGCCCCATATGCCATGCCTCCCAAGAATAGCGCTGATATCAACCGGATCATTCGTATTGTTACTGAAGCCGAACAAGGCGCGATAGAAGTGTACCACAAAATTTTAAAGAAAACATTTGGCAAAGATCACGTTACTTACAATCTTATTTCGCATATAATCTCTGAAGAAGTGACACACGAAGAAATGTTTGAGAATTTGTTAGAAAGATAGTATCAGCCATCAGCTGTCAGCTATTAGCTTAAAGCTTTTGCTGACGGCTGAAAGCTGAAGACTGAAAGCTGAAAACTGAAAAGGGGAGGTTAAGAAGAAATGGCCAAGGTAACAGTAGATACATCAACTTGTGTGGGTTGTGGTTTGTGCGAGCAGTCTTGTCCGGAAGTTTTTCAAGTGCAGGGTGACGGGTTAGCGCATGTCAAAGCGCAAGTTTGCTCTATCCATAATCTTGCGGAAGTAGCTGATCAGTGTCCGGTAAACGCGATTAAGGTAAGCTAAAAACAGGTAAAAACAAAAATATGGGGACGGCTCTATTTAATAGAACCGTCCCCTTTATTTTGAACCGTCCCCTTTATTTTGAACCGTCCCCTTTATTTTTTTAAGGGCAATATATTTTCTTTACCGGGAAAAAGTCGCTATTAGGAAGTTCTATCCAACTCTTTTTGCCTGTGGCAATGGGGCCGGTACTTGCTCCACTTGCGGAATTCTTGGCGAAGTTAATTTCATAAGCGTAATTATAAATGGGGTTATATGCGTCGGAGAATTGCGGAACGTATCGATTGCTCCCAAACCTGCCAGATCTGTAATAACCCCAATAATCATATCCTGGCCCTACTTGATAACAAAATTTTCCTCCAACTTTTATTGAATAGTTTGATGGCACAGAAGCGCGTTTATCAGCAGTAAGCTGTATAAACGCGCCGGTAATGTTTCTTTTTACTGTTTGTCCGCTTGAGTTAATCCAGCGCTCTAAGGTATAACCGCTGGGGTCATAAGCAGAGACCATAGCGGTGTTATAAGTTATATCATAAAGTACCCTGTTGGGTTGTTTAGATTCAGTTGCGGTGGCATAATTTTGTTCTCCGGCATCAAGAAGCGCTTTCGCGGCAGTTGCCGCAGAGGGGTCGTAAACAGCTTTAGATTTTAAGAATTCAATATCCGCAGGTGTCCATAAACCGGGAATGCTTAGGCCCGGGTACTTGGCGTAAAAGTCTTTTACCGCCTGCGGAGAATTGTTTCCTGTTACCCCGGCAGCATTAAGGTAAGTATTGATAAAGTTTAAGCTTCCTAATGAATAAGGATAAGATGTGCTTGAGCTGTTAGGTTCCCAGTAATGGTATGAGGCGATATCTGAGAAAGAAGATAAGTTTGCAGCATAATCCAAGAATTGGTCAGACACCGTGTAAATTAGGCGTTTGGTGCTTATAAGAGCGGCATTGCGCCATTTATAATCATTGCTGTTGTTCTCTGTATGTGTTGCTTGATAATGAGTGAATGCTTCAGTCGCGCTGTCTCTTGTGTAATCAAGGTTAAAGCTTCCATTCACGTAAATATTATGCGGGGTAACCAGTGTTAACCCTTTTTCCGGCAATATCCCGGCATTGGTAAGAGAGACCGAATAATCATAAGAAAGGTCAGATTCGTCTGGCGTTTCCACATAAATAATTCCGTTATAATCTTTGCCCGCCAGGTAGGCGCGCAGTTTCTCCACGTCAATATTTAAAGCTTTGGTTTTCTTGGCTGAGGCAATATTTTGTGAATCATTTAGATAAGAAGATGATCCGGCAGGCCTGACCGGGTTATAGAATTCTTTAAAGCTTACAATACCCTTTTCTTCCAATTCTTCAGTGTTCCACCCCATAACGTCACCGGCATAATAATTACTGCTTAATTCCGATTCAAAAGCATCTCTTAGATCATAGCAGTCACTGCAATCCTGATCATATCCTGCTGCCGCGCAGAACCGGTTAACAGTATCATCTTTAGCTGTAATATACTCTACCCTGTTGGTTCCCCAAGTATATACATTTGCGTCTTGGCGCATGGTATAATTAAACGTATGTCCTGAATATGTAAAAGTTCTTGGTTGATTCAGCCATGCTGTATATCCGCTTGTTTCAACTTGACCTAAGAGTATCCCTCCGGAAGAAGCCTTGGCCTTGTAATCAGTTTGTATGTCTATAGGGGTAAGGTATTTCCCGCCGTTGGAATTATCTTTTAGAATATCTTGCAAATCTAAAGTTCCGGTAGCGTTAGTATCCTGTTTTACGATATCAACTTTTTTTCCTGATAGCCAGCTTGACCAGTCAGATGTTTGTTGCGATGTGTCCAGGAAATTGACATCAATTAAATCCGAGCTCGCATCGGTTGTCCGGCCATTGCCATAAACTAAATCTGTCCACCATTCGTTATTCACGTAATTGTTTATATAAGTAGGCCCCAAAAAGGTTGTCCAATAAGCCCTTGCCAAGTTTCCCGTGGTGCTTGTATTTGCGTCTGTGTAATTGGCGGCTTTCCAGGCGTTCCAGAAGCTATCCGTTGTGCCGTCTATTACAGCTGCTGAAAAAGAAGCGTAGTCAGCCGGGGGGAGAAAACTTTTATTGCTGGCAAGCCAGGAAAGAGCATTGTTATCAACGGTGAATGAAACAGGCACTTCTGCTTGTGTTTTTGTCCCGGAGTATTGGTCCCATTTCCAAGAGGTAGCTAATGTTATAGGAAGTTTTATTCCGTCAACTGTCGCGTTATTGTTTGCTGAAGGATAGTAGTTTCCGTTAAAAAAATAACCCGGGTTATATAAAGAGCTTGGCAGGTAATATTCGTAAGGGGGGGCAGATGATCCATAGAGATCCGCTTTTCCGTCAATGGTTGTGTTGTTATTGTCAAAAGAATAGGGGGAAGCGTATTGGGAGTTGGACAAGGCGAATTTTCCAGCGGTGCTCAATTCCGTCAGATTAATGAAAATAGGGTTACCGGAAAAATAAATATTACCGTTGGCGTGCATTTTGCCGTAACCGGCGCCGTCGTAGGTGGCGGTAGAAAATGTTTTGTCATAGGGGAAGAAATAAAAATAATCAAACAATGATTGTTTGCTCACGCGCAGCTCTATGGTGCGCAAAGGGGCTGCTGTATTATCAAGGCCCTGTGAGCGGACAATAACTACGTTTGTTTCAGAGCCGTCAGTTCTTAATTCCGGGAAGACAATCACCTTAAAATTATGATTGGCCACGTAATATGAGCCGTCGTTATTAAAGCCAGCTTGTGCAACAGAGAAAGTTGGATTGGCTATTTTCTGAAGTTGAGAGTTTTTCCATTCGTGTGTGCCCCAGTTAAAGGCATTTTTAGAAAGCTCCGCGTAGGCATAGTAAATGCCTTCTTCAGCGTTAAAGATGCCTTTGATTCTGCCCAGGGTTGAATTTGTGGATTTTTGTTCAGTGATATAACGCAAAAGCGCGGCCGCGGTTACGCTAATTAGAAAAATAATCGTTATCATAGAAAGCAATAATGCCGAGGCTTTTTTATTTCTTAATATATGCGCCATATTTTTACTCCAATAAACAGTATAGCCTGTATTTTAAAGCAACACTATGCTGAATGATAAGTTTTTACAATTGATTTACATCTTTAATTGCGTGCATTTATCAGTGATGTTAGCTTAAAACTTACGGACCGGCCGGTATTAATAGTATTGCTGCCGGTTATGGATATCTCAACCGAACGCGGGTTAGAGGTGCCGCTGGGAATACCTTTGAAACCCACGGCTAAGATATTATTCGCCAAAACCCTGCGCGATACCTGCGTAAAGGAGCTGTTAAGAATAACCCTTGCTAACTGATGGTTCGTCCCTGATGTAACCAGCTGGTATTGTATAAAATAACCATTGGTATTATCCGCGCCCCAGATAATGTTATTGTCATTATCTAGCCGTATCGCGGCTAAAGCCACATCGCCGCCCAGGAAATGGATTATTTTGTTATCGTATGAAGGCACTTGAAAACGCAGTTTTGTCCCTATTCCTGTTTGTATCTCGGTATTGCTATCATTAAGCACGTCTATATGCCCGGGATTGCTGAGTCTTAAATCCTGGGTTATTTCCTGCATTGCCTTTCTTGCCTGATATTGGCTTTCTATTTTTGCTTCCCCGATCTGCCATGAGGACAGGCCTATGCTAAAGATATTAAGTATCGCCGCAGAAATAATCGCGGTTATGCCTACGCTAATCATTAATTCTAAAAGAGTAAATCCTTTTTTGTTTTTTGCGCGCATTTTAGTCTATATTAGTTATATTTATAATAATGCTCACCGGAGAATCAAGTTCGTTGGCTGTTCCGCCGGCTTTATCTTCGCCTGAATCAAGCACTCCGTTTAAATTCTTATCTTCTCCGATAAGTATCCCTCCTGCTTGCTCCCAGCAAACCACAGCTTTTATCCTGTAAAAGGTAAGGTCATTGATGTTTTGACTGCTTATATAAGTTGTGCCTTTAAAATTTGGCATGGCGGATCCGGTAGAGTCATAGACGTTAAAGGTAGGGTTATTAGTGTAGTCGCTTATCGTATCGCTGAAAAAGTCTTCTACCGTATCTGGAGCTGTGGGGTTGACGCGGCCCAAGATAGATTCAATTCTTTGCTGGGCGGCATTAATTGCCAAGGTCATATTTTGGGAGTGTTCAAGACCGCGCAGGTATTGCGAGATAAAGGCGATTGTTCCGGCAAAGGCGCCACTTAAAAGAAATGCCGCTACCAGCACTTCTGCCAGGGCCATACCTTTGTTGGCTAAGGATTTCTTTAGTTTATTCATGGCAACAGGCAATTTATGCTTATTTAGCTTTGGCTTGTTTTAAAAAAGGCCTTTTTATCAAGTTCTTTTAAGAAAGAGGTAAAGTATTCATTTTTTTTATCGGAAAGTATTTTTTCCGAGAATGTTTTCTTATCTTCTTCAAATTTATTCCAATCCGCTTCCTTTTTTTCTTTTAAACGGATAATAAATAACGCTGTGGGGGTAGAGATAATTTCGCTGGCCTTGTTTGGTTGTAATTTTTCTGCTGTTAACCAGAATTCAGAGGATGAGCCAATGCCTTCGATGTAGCTGGCGAATTTAAAAAAGGAAGTGGAGGCGTATTTTAGCCCGTTTTCCACGGCAGTTGTTTCAAAAATATCTGAATCCGGCTGTTCCTTAAGGCGCGCCAGGCATTTTTCAATTCTTTCTTTAGCTTGTTCTTTGGCTTTTTCTCTGGAAAAGATGATTTTTATTTTATCCTTGATGGTTGTAAACTCCGGTATATAGGGGTCCATTTTTACTTTTATTTTCGCTAAAAAACAGGCCTGTTGATTACAGTAAGGGGGCAGGTATTCGTCAGGCTTTATTTTAGGCAGCGCGTTGATTATCTGCTTTGCCCATCCAATTTCCGGGATGGGGCCGGTTTCCGGGAACAGGCCGGTTTCCTTAAGGGTAAGTTTATTTTCCTGGGCTATTTTCTTTAAAGGGATATTTTTTTGCGCCAGAAGGAATATCTTTTCGCTTCTCTGTTTAAGGCTTGTTTTTTCCTCGGCCTCTATTTTGACGTATTCTAAATTAAAGGACAGCGGCTCTTTGAATTTTATGGAGTTGTTTTGAAAGTATGATTTTAAAGTTTCATCATCGGCCTGGATATTCTTTTCAAGCTCTGCGTATTGCGCGCTTATGTAAGAGATGCTTAATTCTTCGTTGGCTTTGCGGTATTCTTCTTTTAATTGCTCGTCGTCTAATTTTACAACGCAGGTGACCTGATCATATAATTTGGCAAGCATTAAACTTTCCCGGGTCTGTTCTTCAAATGCCCGTGGTGAGCTGTGCAGGTAATATTTTATAATATGTTTGTAGGCGGAATCATCAAAGCCGTTTTTCCCTTGAAAAGTGGGGTTGGCGGTTATATCTTTTATAACTTCTTGATCTGTTACCTTGATATTGCGCCTTTTGGCTTCGCTGATAAGTACCAGCCTCTCCCAGGCCTGGGATTCAAGGTCCAGGGAGTCTTTTAATTGATCGAATTGATCCGGGAATTGCAGGCGCAGCCTGGCGGCTGTGGCGTTATAAGAATCCTGAAATTGCGAGCTTGTGATTTTTCTTCCGCAGATAGTGCCAACGTAGCCGGCGTAGTTTTTATCAGAAACAACTGATCCTGCCCCCCAGAAAGCAAAGGGGATCACTATGACAATGGCCAAGAATATCCAGATCTTTTTTGAATTTTTGCGGTCGCGAAGGAATTTGAGCATTTATATTTTCTCCATAAAATAATTGTAAATTCTTTGATTTATAAGGATGAGAAATGGGTAATGGGTATTGGGTTTGGGATGAGGATAAGGATGAGTTTAAATATAAATTCCTCCCAACTCACTCTAGCCCCAAACTCACGGCTCACAACTCACGGCTCATTCTCGGATGACTTAATTTAGGTTTAATTTCATTTTAAGTAGTGTTCTCCTATTATAAGGCAAAGGGGACATTTTGTAAATAAAAACAGGTAAATTTTCTTTACAAAAACTTATCCGGAAGGTATAATACAGCCTTTGCGAGTGTAAAACTTAACAAAAGGCTTAAATTACTATGGATAAAATTCTGAAATTAGGTTTACCAAAGGGCAGCCTCCAGGAGGCGACTTTCAAGATGTTCCGCAAGGCAGGGTTTAATGTAAATCTGCCCTCGGAGAGGTCTTATTTTCCTTCTATTGACGATGGACAGATAGAGCCGGTGCTTTTACGCGCGCAGGAGATGTCGCGTTATGTCGCTGACGGGGCGCTTGACTGCGGGATTACCGGCAATGACTGGATATTGGAAAATGCTTCAGATGTCGTCCGGGTTACGGACTTAGTTTACGCTAAACAGAGTTTAAGCAAGGTTAGGTGGGTTTTGGCTGTTCCGGAGGCGTCGGGTTTTAAATCGGCAAAAGATTTAAGCGGCAAGCGCATTGCCACAGAATTGGTTAATGTGACAAAGCAGTATTTTAAGAAAAACAAGATCAATGTGGATGTGGAGTTTAGCTGGGGCGCTACTGAAGTAAAGGTAAGTTCCGGCCTGGTAGATGCGATTGTGGAATTGACTGAAACCGGAAGAAGCTTGAAGGCCAATAAGCTGGCGATAATTGATACGATTTGCGAATCCACCACGCAGTTTATTGCCAATAAGAAGGCGTATAAAGACCCATGGAAAAGGCAAAAGATGGAGGAAATCGCGGTTTTACTTCAAGGAGCTATTGCTGCCGAATCTAAGGTGGGCCTGAAGATGAACGTAAGGAAAAATGACATAAAAAAGATCCTTGCTGTTTTGCCCGCGTTAAAAAAGCCTACAGTGTCCAGCCTTTCAGAAGACGGATGGGTGGCTGTGGAAACAATTATAGACGAGAAGGTTGTGCGCACGCTTATTCCGGAATTAAAAAGAGCCGGAGCTACAGGGATTATAGAGTATCCGTTGAACAAAGTCATATATTAGAAATGTAAAGCGTAAAGCGCAAAATTAAAAACTACAGCTTAAAATTTAAAACTAAAAAAACGAAACTAAAAACGTTAATACAATCTTTTACACTTTTATCTTTTGTTTTTTATGCATTTTTCTTAATTTTTAGTTTTAAATTATAGTTTTGCGCTTTTACTTTTTAATTTTTAGTTTTACGATCGAAGGGAGTAAACGATGCCTTGCGGCAGAAAAAGAAAAAGACAGAAGATACGCACGCATAAAAGAAAAAAGATGCGCCGCCGTCTTCGCCACCTGAAGAAGAGAAGCTGGGGTTAGCCTTTATCAGCTAAGGTAACTTTTTAGGATAAGAGTGAGTCGTGGGATGTAGGTTGTGGGTCGAGAGTGTGGGTGGGTTGTGGGGAAAAATCTTTAAATTATTCTTCAACCTAACCCTCATCTTAAGCTTACTACCCATTACCCAAGTCTCATTCTTAGTAGTCAGTTGCATCCATTAAAACATTATGTTTGTTTTTTTAAAAAGAAAAGCATGCCCTTTCTTTGTTTTTCTATTATTTTGCGCGTCAGCTGTTTTTGCTTCCGATAGGGGGTTTCCGGAAGCGCTGTCCCATTTTATCATGGGTTCTTATTATTCAAACCTTGATAAAGATACCCAGGCCTTGGCTGAATACGAAAAATCCCTTAAATTTGACCCTGATAATAGCCTGGCTCATTTAAATTCAGCTGCCATATATATTAAGAATAACCAGATAGATAAAGCTATTGTTCATCTTGAGGTTGTTTCAAAGTTGCAGCCTGATTCTGTAGAGGCAAATTTCGTCTGCGCTGTGCTTTACGGCCTGAAAGACGATAAGATAAAATCCGATAAGTCCTATGAAAGGGCCCTTAAGAACGCTTCAGTGCTGCAACCGGATAATTTAAAGATCCAAGAAGTTTTGGCCAGCCTCTACGCGCGCCAAGGCAGATACAAAGAAGCGGAAAGTTTATGCCAGGAAATGCTTAAAATCTTTCCCAACCAGCCGTTAATTTATTTGCAGTTAGCCGATGCGTATTACAGCCAAGCTTTATTTGAAAAGGCTGAAGGCTCTTTAAAAAAAGCCATAGAGATAAAAGCTGATTTTCATCAGGCGCTTAATTTTTTGGGGTATATGTATGCTCAGGCTGGAAAGAACTTAGATCAAGCCGAAATAATAATAAAAAAAGCGTTGGAATTTGAACCGGATAATCCTGCCTATATTGATAGTTTGGGTTGGGTTTATTTTAAGCAGAAAAAATACGAAGACGCGAAAAAGCTTTTAGAAAAGGCCGCCTCATCTTTAGAAGACCCGGAAATCTACCTGCATCTGGGTGATCTGTATCTTGTTTTAGGCGACAAGGTAAACGCGAAAGAGAATTGGGAGAAATCTCTTAAGATGGATCCCAAACAGCAGGCGGTCAAAGAGAAAATAGAAGGATTAGAGAAATAATATGCCTTTTGATGATAAGACCATAAAGGATTTAGAGTTACAAGCCAAAGAAATCCGCCGCTTAATTGTCCAGATGATAGCTAAAGCCGGTTCCGGGCATCCGGGAGGCAGCCTTTCTTCCGCGGACATGGTTACAGCTTTATTTTTTCATGTCTTAAACAACCGCCCTAAAGAGCCGCATTATCCGGATAGGGATAGGTTTCATTTATCTAAAGGGCATTGTTGCCCTTTGCTGTACGCGGTATTGGCAAAAAGAGGTTTTTTCCCCGAGGATAAATTATTTACCTTGCGCCAGTTAGGCTCTATGCTTCAAGGGCATCCGGATAAAAGGACCCCCGGGGTAGAAGTAGCCTCTGGTTCTTTGGGCCAGGGATTATCTGTAGCTTTAGGGATGAGTTTAGCTGGCAGGCTTGATAAAAAAGATTACCGGGTTTATGTGCTCTTAGGCGACGGAGAAACCCAAGAAGGAAATATTTGGGAAGCGGCTATGGCATGCGCTCATTACAAGGTTGATAATCTTTGCGCAATCTTGGATTATAATGGGCTTCAGATTGACGGGCGCACCTGTGAGATAATGAATCTGGAGCCTTTAGCGGATAAGTGGCAGGCATTTGGTTGGAATGTGATTAATATTGATGGACACAATATGCGTCAAATATTAGAGGCTTATGAAAAAGCAAAAGGCTTTAAGGGTAAGCCTTCAATTATTATCGGGCGCACCGTAAAAGGCAAGGGGGTTTCTTTTATGGAGAATTCTTGTGATTTTCACGGCCGCGCCCCGACTAAGGAAGAAACAACGCAGGCACTTGAGGAACTCAAGTAAAAGTAAAAAGTCAAAAGTAAAAAGGTAAAAAGAAAAAGCATAAAAAATGAGCGCTTTATATCAACGTGATGTTTATGGGAATACCTTGGTGGAATTAGGAAAGCAAAATTCCAATGTGGTTGTTTTTGACGCTGATCTTTCCGGCTCAACCCGTACAAGCGTTTTTGCTAAGCAGTTTCCCGAGAGGTTTTTTAATTTTGGGGTTGCCGAACAGAATATGATGGCCTCTGCCGCCGGCATGGCAAGTTGCGGCAAGAAAGTATTTGTTTCCACTTTCGCTATTTTTGCTTCGGGCAGGGCCTGGGATCAGGTAAGAAATACCGTAAGTTATAATAATTGCGATGTTAAGATCGTTGCCACCCACGCTGGGATTACTGTCGGCCCCGACGGTTCAAGCCATCAGGCCATCGAAGATATAGCTTTGATGCGGGTTATCTCCAATATGAATATTATCGTGCCTTGTGATGGGCCGCAGACTCGCGAAGCGATTATCGCGTGTTCTAAAATAAACGGCCCGTTTTATGTGCGCCTGGGCAGGCCAAAGTTTACTACTATTGAGAATAAGCCTGAATTTCAATTCGGCAAGGCGCAGGTTTTAAGGCAGGGTGATGATATCACCATTATCGCCTGCGGGGTTATGGTTTATGAGGCGATAGTTGCCGCTGAATTATTATCAGGAAAAGGGATAAACGCAAGAGTCCTTAATATGCATACTATCCGCCCTATAGATCAGGATGCGGTTATTAGCGCTGCCAAAGAGACTAAAGGCATTGTAGTTTGCGAGGAGCATGCTACCGTTGGAGGTTTAGCTTCGGCGGTTGATGAAGTGGTCGCGGAAAATCATCCGGTCAAGGTATTGCGTTTAGGCATTAAGAATAGGTATGGACAGTCGGGTGAGCCTCAAGACCTGTTGAAAGAATATAACCTGACCAGCTTTGATATAGAAAAAGCAGTTTTTAGCATAGTTAAGTAGCATCCTCTCCCCATGGCTAGAATATCTTTTGATTCCCACGCCAAAGTCAACCTCCATCTTAATATCCTGCGCAAACGCCCGGACGGCTTTCATGATATATCAACTATTTTCCATAGGATAAGCCTGGCGGATAGGATCACCCTTAAAACCCGTTCTGATGATAAGATAAAGATTATTACTTCTTCCCGGGAAATCCCCAAAGACCATGCCAACCTTGCTTTTAAAAGCGCTAAACTTCTAAAAGATAGATATAAAATAAAAAAAGGCGTGGATATTATCATTAAGAAAAATATCCCGGTTTCAAGCGGTATGGCCGGAGGCTCCAGTAACGCTGCTGGTGTTTTGATGGGGCTAAACCGGCTCTGGAAATTAGGTTTAGCTAAAAAGCAGCTTGTTTTTTTGGCCTCTTTATTAGGCAGTGACGTAGCTTTCTTTATTTACGATTGTTCTTTTGCTAAAGCAGAAGGAAGAGGGCAGATTATAGCGCCTATCCGCGCCCTGAAGCATTTTAAGCTTTACCTTGTGATTGTAGTGCCCAAAATAGCGGTTTCCACCAGAGTTATTTACCGTAATTGGAGCCAACTTTCAGGATTGACAATGCCGCGATATGATGATAGACTAATTACCCTGATTAAAAGGGATAAAGATAAGTCCTCTTTAAAAAAGTTGCTTTTTAACGGCTTAGAGCCGGTTACTTTTAAACTGTACCCAAAAGTGCGTTTTCTTAAAGAGAAAATGAGGCTTTTGGGGATGGATATGTTATTAATGTCGGGCAGCGGCCCGACAGTCTTTGCGATTGCTTCTTCAAAGAGAGAAGCAAAAGCTTGGGCAAAGCTGCTTAAGGCACAGCTGGAGTCAAGCGTGTTTACAGCGGAAACAGTTTAAGCGTAAAAAGCAGCAAATGGGAGGGGGAGGGCCATGGAAATTACCGAGGTCAGGGTTTTTTTGAAAGATTCTCCGGACAAAAAACTAAAGGCATACGCTACGCTTACCTTTGACAACGCCTTTGTGGTCAGAAATATTAAAGTCATTGAAGGCACTAAGGGGTTGTTTATCGCTATGCCCTCCAGGAAAGTTAAACAGCCTTGCCCTAAATGCAATTTTAAGAATGAAGTGCGCAGTAAATATTGTAATCAGTGCGGCGCGCAGTTGCCGGTTGTTGTTCAACCGGTAGTTTCGCAGGAGCAGCCGGCGAATTCTCAAAGCGATCAGAAAGATATTGCCCATCCGATCACGCAAGCCTTCCGGGAATATGTGCAGAAAAGGATCCTGGATGCCTACGAGCAGGAGAAACTAAGGGGCGCGGCAGTTTAAATTGACAACAGCTCTGGGATGTCGTCCAATGGTAGGACTCCAGAATTTGGGTCTGGCTATCATGGTTCGAATCCATGCGTCCCAATTAAATTTTCCCTACGGGAAAATTTAATTATCCCGAAGCGTGCGAAGTAAATTCTGGAACAGAATTTACGAGCGCTTACGCGAGGGACTAACATTATAGATCAACTAAAGGAGACAAGAAATGAAGAAAATAATTATTTTTGCGGCGTTTTTATTTCTTAACCTTATCACAGGAGGATTACAGGCGATGGACGCTCAAACCGTGGTTTTGGAAACAAATCAGGGGAATATTGAATTGACACTTATGCCGGATGTGGCGCCTAAGACTTGTGAAAATTTTGTCGGTTTAGTCGAAAAGGGTTATTATAACGGGATAATTTTTCACCGCGTGATCAAGCAATTCATGATCCAGGGCGGAGACCCTACTGGCACAGGCCGCGGCGGAGAATCTATCTGGGGCGGGCCTTTTGAAGATGAGGTATCAACAAGCGTAAAATTTGATTCCCCGGGAATCTTAGCTATGGCAAACGCCGGGCCAAATACCAACGGCAGCCAGTTTTTTATCACAACTGTTCCTACGCCGCACTTAAACATGCGCCATACTATTTTTGGTAAAGTTACAGGCGGTTATGACGCGGTGCAGAAAATAGAGAATACCGCTGTGGATGCCGGCGATAGGCCTGTTTCAGAGCAGAAAATTATCAAGGCATATATAAAAAAGTAAAAAGGTAAAAGTAAAAAGTAAAAAACAAAACCAAGAATATAAGAAATCATGAAAAAAAATGATTTAGCGGTAATTATTCTGGCGGCGGGAAAAAGCACGCGCATGAAATCCATCCTGCCCAAGGCAGCTCATCTTTTGTGTTCGCGGCCTCTTATAAATTATGTCTTGGACTTGGCAAAGAGCCTGAAGCCGGCAAAGACAGCTGTTGTTTTAGGGTATGGCTATGCGCAAGTAGCCCAACTTTTACCCGAAGCAGTTTTAAGGGTAAAGCAGAAAAAACTTTTAGGCACTGCAGATGCGGTAAAAGAGGGGATGCGCGCCCTAAAGGGTTTTACCGGCACGGTTTTGGTTTTATACGCGGATAATCCGCTTTTAAAAGAAAAGACCCTTAAAGATCTGATTAAGTATCACCAAGATAATGATTGCGCGGTAACACTTTTGACCGCGGATATGGACAAGCCGCAAGGCTATGGCAGGATTTTGCGGGATAAATATTCCTGTATCTGCGGGATCGTGGAAGAAAAAGACGCGGATGATTTTCAGAAGAATATCAAAGAAATAAACACCGGCATTATGTGTTTTAAGGCTAAAGATCTTGCGCGCTCATTAGCCAAGGTCAGGCCCAATAACAAGAAAAAAGAGTATTATCTGACTGATGTCATCGGGATTATTTACAAAAACGCTCGATTAACCGGCAATATTAAAACCTCTGATGTGAATGAGGCATTAGGAGTTAACTCTCGGATTGAGCTTGCCAAGGCAAACAAAATTATGCAGGCAAGGATCAATGAAGAGGTTATGAAGAAAGGTGTTACCATCATAAGCCCGGATACAACCTTTATAAGTTACGGGGCTAAAATTGGACAGGATAGCGTGATTTATCCCTTTACAGTTATTGAAAAAAGTGTTAAAATTGGAAAACATTGTTCAGTCGGCCCATGCTCCCACCTTAGAGAAGGCACCATAATCGGAAATAATGTGGTAGTAGGCAATTTTGTGGAAAGCGTGCGCTCTTCCATAAAATCCGGCACTTTTGTCAAACATTTCAGCTACTTGGGAGATGCCTCTTTAGGGCAGAATGTGAATATCGGCGCCGGGACAGTGATCGCCAATTTTGACGGCAAGAATAAACATAATACTACTATCGGCAAGAACGCTTTTATCGGTTCGGATAGCGTTTTGGTATCTCCTGTTACTATCGGTAACTCTGCCAGGACAGGGGCGGGGTCAGTAGTAGTAAAAACAAAAGTTCCTTCGGGTAAAACTGTGGTAGGGGTTCCAGCTAAATTATTAAAAAAGAGGTAGGATATATGGAAAAATTAGCGGTGATTTCCGGAAACGCGCATAGTGAACTTGCCAAAGAGATATGCGCTTATCTTAAGATGAAAATTACTGATACGCTGGTGGGTAAGTTCAGTGAAGGCGAAATTAGAGTCCAGGTAAATGAAAATGTTAGAGGTAAAGATGTTTTTCTGGTGCAGCCGACCTGCCCCCCGGTAAATGATAATTTAGTAGAGCTTTTAATTATGATTGATGCCTTAAAAAGGGCTTCGGCAAGCCGGATTACTCCGGTTATCCCTTATTTTGGCTATGCCCGCCAGGACAGAAAAGACCAGCCGCGCGTTCCTATAACCGCTAAATTAGTGGCCAATCTTTTGACTACAGCCGGGGCAGACCGTATATTAACTATGGACTTGCATGCCGGGCAGATCCAGGGGTTTTTTGATATTCCGGTGGACCACCTTTTTGCCATCGGAGTTTTTATTGAATATTTTAAGAAAATGCACATGCAGGATATGGTTATTGTGTCACCGGATGTGGGAAGTATTAAAATGGCGCGTGCCTATGCCAAGAGGCTTTCTGCAGGGCTTGCCATTATTGATAAAAGGCGCGATTCCCCTGAAAAAACAGAGGTTTTGCATATTTTAGGAGAGGTGCGCGGGAAACATGCTATTATCACTGACGATCTTATCGCTACGGGAAGTTCACTTATTGAAGCAGTCTATGCCTTAAAAGAGGCAGGCGCAAAAAGTATAAGGGCTGCCATTACCCATGGTGTTCTTTCCGGCCCGGCGATTGAGAGAATAGATAAATGTAAAGATATGGAGGAGCTGGTCATCACCAACAGTATCCCCCTTACAGAAGAGAAGAAGAATCCCCGGATCAATGTTTTATCTGTCGCGCCTTTATTGGCTGAGGCGATCAAGAGGATTCATCGCGAAGAATCGGTGAGTTGTTTGTTTGATTAAGAAGGAGAGTTTAAAGTCATGGAAGAAATATTTTTAGCGGCACAAAAAAGAGAAGAAATAGGAAGAGGAAAAGTTAAGGATATCCGCGACGCAGGCTTTATTCCTGCTGTTATCTATGCTGAAGGTAAAGACGCGCAGGCCATTAAGGTGTCGCATAAAGAGCTGTTCCACCTTTTGCACCAGCACCGCCTTGAGAACGTGGTCATTAAGGTAAAAATTCAGGATGATAAAGTCAAAAAAGACCGGCCGTGCCTGATCAAAGAAATACAGTATCATCCGGTAAAAGGCGATATTGTGCACGTGGATTTTAATGAGATTTCGCTTACCAAGGTAATTAAGTTGAATATCCCGCTTACGGCCAAGGGAGAACCTGTGGGCGTGAAGCAGGAAGGCGGCTCTTTAGAGCACATACTCTGGGAAATTGAAATTGAATGTTTGCCTTTAAATATCCCTAAGCATATAGAGGTAGATGTTACTTCTTTGAAATTAGGCGATTCCATACATGTTAAGGATTTGGCTGTACCTGAAGGGGTGAAAATACTGACCCCCATGGATGCTATTGCCTTGTCTTGTAATAAGCCGGTAATAGAAGTGCCGGTGGAAGTAGAAGGCGAAGAGAAGCCGGAATTGGAAGTGATCAAGGAAAAGAAAGAAGTCCCTGCTGCCGAAGGCCAAGAGCCTGAGAAAAAATAGGCATGAAACTTATTGCTGGTTTGGGTAATCCGGGTAAAGCCTATTTAGGCTCACGCCACAATATAGGATTTGATGCGATTGAGGCGCTTGCCCGTAAACAGGGCGTTGTTCTTAAAAAAGGTATTTTTAGCAAGACTGCTTTCTGCCGCATGCATTATAAAGGTAAGGAATTTATTTTAGCCCGGCCTCTTACTTTTATGAATCTTTCCGGGGCAAGCATCAAATATCTGGCGGGTAAGTTTAAGGTTGCCTCCGGAGATATTTTGATAATCTGCGATGACCTGGATCTGCAGTTAGGCAGGATGAAAATAAAACAAGGCGGTTCAAGCGCCGGGCATCATGGCCTTGAATCCATAGCTTCAAGCCTTAAAGATAAGGATTTTTGCCGCCTGCGCCTTGGCATTGGAAGGCCCAAGGATAAGGATTTTGTATCAGAATATGTTCTTTCCAGATTTACCCAATCGGAAAATGGCGAAAAAGAGCAGATCTTAAGAAAAGCAGTGCAATGTTGTTATATCTGGGCGGAGTTTGGCATTAATAAGGCAATGGAAATCTTTAATAAAAAAGTAAACAAGGAGCAGTGTAATGAATAAGTATGAAGTAATGGTTCTTGTCAGGCCGGATCTTCCGGAAGAGGCGAGAAAAACTTTGTTTTCGCATCTTGCGGAACTAATCGTGAAAAATGAAGGCGTGGTTTCTTCTTCTGGAGTTTGGTCAGATAGGAAGAAATTGTATTTCCCGATTAAGAAATTCAGCGAGGCAGTTTATTATTTGATCGGTTTTAATATGCCGCCGCAGGGAATAGTAAAATTAAAGCAGATTTACACGCTTAACGAAAATATCTTAAGGTTTTTAATTACCCGCCTTGAGGCTTAAGAAAAGGAGCCATATATGGCAAGCCTGAATAAAGTTTTGTTGATCGGCAATCTTACTAAAGACCCGGAATTACGTTATACCCCGCAGGGTACTGCTGTTGCTAATTTGCGAATGGCTATAAATCGCAAGTACCGTGACCGTAATCAGGAACAAAAAGAGGAAGTTTGTTTTATTACCGTGGTAGTTTGGGATAAACAGGCGGAAGTCTGTAACCAGTATTTACAAAAAGGCCGTTCGGTTTTTATTGAGGGCAGGCTTCAGTCGCGCTCATGGGAAGACAATACCGGGCAGAAAAAAAGCGTTATTGAGGTGCGCGCGGAAAGAGTGCAATTTTTGGGAGGCAAGCCCGGCGAAGGAAAAGCCCCTGACGCTGCTGCGCAACAACAGGCCGCGCCTGCTTCATCTGAATCTACAAGCGAAGCAAGCTGGTTGGAAGAAAGCGAGGACAATCTAAATGAGGGATAAGAAACCACTTTTTAAAAAGAACCTTAAGAAAGATAAGAATAAGCTTGGCATCTTAAGGAAGAAGGTTTGCAGGATGTGCCTTGAGAAGGTAAAAGGCGTTGACTATAAAGATGTCAGGAGATTAGAGTTTTATGTCCGCGACAGGGGCAAGATTGCTTCTGTGCGCGCTACCGGAAATTGCGCCCGTCACCAGAGAATGGCATCAGAGGCGCTTAAGAAAGCGCGCTTTCTTTCTTTGATACCTTACGTGCGTTCTTAATCAGAATTTTATTTTTATAAGCGGGAGGTTTTTATGGAAGTCATCCTTACGCGGGATGTGGAGCGGATCGGTAAGGCTGGGCAAATCATCAAGGCCAAGGACGGTTTTGCCAGGAATTTCCTTATCCCCAATAAATTAGCTGTTCCAGTCAACAGTGTTAACTTGAAGAAACTAGAAGATGACAAAAAACATGCTGACCAAAAACAGCAAAAGGATAAAGAGCAGGCTTTAGAATTAAAAAATAAGCTTGATAAGGTGTCTCTTACCTTGCCTGTTCTGACCAAAGATGATGATAAGCTTTACGGCAGCATAAGCGTTCAAGATATAATCTCGGAGCTTAAAGATGAAGGCATAGAAATTGATAAAAACAAGATCATTCTTGATGAGCCGGCTAAGTCTTTAGGTATATATGAAGTTACAGTGAAGCTTCATCCGGAAGTAATTACTAAAATTAAAGTGTGGATAGTAAAAAAGTAAAAAGTCAAAAGTAAAAATTTAAAACTATAAGTAAAAATTAAAAAGTAAGAAACAAGAAGGGAAATAAGACAGAATAAAACAAAAACAAATCAAAGTAAGGCAAAAATAAATCCGATAAAATTAAAAATTATTATTGGTGAGTCAGAAGTTAAGTTTAAAATATAAGTTAAAATTCTAAGATTATCGTATTTTAGGTTAAATGTGTTGGTATTATTTGATTTTAAATTTTTAAATTTCTGTTTTTGATTTGCTCTTTTGATTTTGTTTGTTTTTCTTCTTTAAGTTTTTGCTTTGGTTTCTAACTTTTTACTTTTGAATTATAATTTTTAGTTTTTCGCTTTAACTTTTAAACTTTTATTATGCCCGAACTCTCCATAGACAAACTCCAACCGCAGAATTTAGAAGCGGAAATGGCAGCCTTAGGGTCCATGCTCATGGACGAAGAGGCGATCGCCCAAGCGGTAGAAAACCTTGAAATAAATTCATTTTATAAAGATTCCCACCGCAAGATCTATGAGTCTATACTTGACCTGTATAATGCCAATAAAGCGGTTGACCTAATTACTCTTACCGACGAATTAAAAGTAAAGGGGCTTCTTGAGCAAATAGGAGGGGCCAGCCTTCTTACTTCCCTGGCTAATTCTGTACCTACCGCAGCCAACATCCGGCATTACGTAAATATTATCAAGGAAAAAAGTATCCTGCGCACCCTGATCAATAATGCTACCCGCATTGTTTCTTTGTGTTATGAAAGCCAAGGCGATGTGGATCAGATGGTGGATCAGGCGGAGCGGCTTGTTTTTGAAATAAGCGACCGGCATCAGCGCGGGACAGCGCTGCATCTTAAAGAGATCATCAAAGACAGTATTGAAACTATTGACCGTTTATATCAGAATAAGGCCCATGTCACGGGGGTCCCCACAGGGTATATTGATTTTGATTTAAAGACTGCCGGTTTGCAGCCTTCGGATTTGATCATTATCGCGGGAAGGCCTTCCATGGGCAAGAGCGCTTTTGCTTTATGCATGGCTGAACATGCGGGGGTAGTGGAGAAAATCCCCGTAGCGGTTTTCAGCCTTGAAATGTCCAAGGAACAGCTTGTGCAGAGAATGCTTTGCGCGCACGCCAAAGTTGACGCGCATAAGGTGCGCACAGGTTATTTAGCCGCTTCTGATTGGCCGAAGCTTACTGCCGCAGCCGGTAAATTATCCGAGGCGCCGATATTCATAGACGATACTCCGGCTATTTCAGTAATGGAGCTTCGCGCTAAGGCCAGAAGGCTTAAGGCGCATCATGATATAAAATTGATCATTCTGGATTATATGCAGCTTATGCGCGGTTCTTCTTCGGTAGAAAGCCGCCAACAGGAGATTTCCGAGATATCGCGGTCATTGAAGGCTTTGGCGCGCGAATTGAATGTGCCGCTAATTGCCATCAGCCAGTTGTCGCGCGCGGTAGAATCTCGCAATGACCATAGGCCGCAGTTATCAGATTTGAGGGAGTCCGGCGCTATTGAGCAGGACGCGGATGTGGTAGTTTTGATCTTAAGGGAAGAATACTACAATCCCACTCCGGATAATCAGGGCACAGCAGAGATCATCCTTGCCAAACAGCGTAACGGCCCGGTGGGTTCGGTAAAACTGGCCTTTATTAAAGAATATACCCGTTTTGAGAATCTGGCACGCCTTGAATAATATTTACTTTTTATTAAAGCTATGCTATATTGAGTCAAATATATTATTAATAAATCTAACCTTTATATTATGCCCAAAAAATATATAGCTTTTTACCTTGCGGCGATCTTTTTTTTATTTTTAATCCCTGCCGCGTTTTCTCAACAAGCTGTTGAAAAAGAAACTTCTGCGGCCGCCGCTAAACAGGAAAAACTGGTTACCGCTATTGAAATAAAAGGCAATAAGTCTATTAGTTCCAATACTATAATTTCCAAGATAAAAACCCGCGTGGGGTCAGCCTATCAGGAAAATGTGATAAGCGATGACCTGAAGCGGCTTTATATTCTGGGCTTTTTTAGCGATATCAAGATAGATACCCAAGATTACAATGATGGAATTAAACTTATTATTAACGTTGTTGAGCGTCCGCTTATTGAGAAAATTTCCTTTTCCGGCATCAACCGTTTGACTGCCCGCGATGAAAAGCTGAAAGAAAGCCTCAAATCCAAGCAAGGGCAGTATCTGGATTATCCGAATTTAGGTGATGACGTAAAGACCCTGATAAAGATGTACGAGAAGATAGGCTTTAGCCAGGTTAAGATAAATTACGATGTTTCTGCCAATCCTGAAAATGGCAAGGTCAAAATTGAATTTAAAGTAGACGAGGGCAAGAAAGTTATCATAAAGGGCATTAATATCGAAGGCAATAAGGCGTATCCCGCCAAAAGGATCAAGAAATTGTTAAAGACCAAAAGTGCCTGGCTTTTTAACGCCGGCATACTTAAGGATGAGGTGTTAAAAGAAGACGTTGAGAGGGTAAAATCTTTTTACGCCCGCGAAGGTTATACTGACGCGGATGTGCTGTCTCAGGTAAGAGCTGATGGCAAGAAGAATAACTGGCTGTATGTTAACATTATTATTACCGAGGGAAAACGTTATTATGTCGGCAATGTTGTGATTGAGGGGAATAATGACGTAAGCCTTAAGGATATATTGGCGCAAATAAAGGCTTGTTCAAGCGGAAAAGTTTTTAGCCACGAAGCAGTTAAGGATGACTCCGCAAGCATCCGTTCTTTGTATTTTGACAAAGGTTACATATCCGCTGACATAACAAGCTCTGCCTCTTTAAATGCTGATACAAACCGCGTAGATATTTCTTATAAGATTACCGAGAATCAGATCGCCTATGTGGATAAAATCATGGTTACCGGTAATGTCAAGACCAAGGATATAGTGGTTAGGCGTGAATTAAGGATTCATCCCGCAGATAAATTTGATGGAGAGAAATTAAGGCGCAGCAAAGAGCGCCTGCAGAATTTAGGATTTTTTGAAGAGGTAAGTTACGATACAAAAGATACCTCTGTTCCGGATAAAAAGGACCTTATTGTGGATGTTAAAGAATCCAAGACCGGGTCTTTTAGTTTTGGCGGAGGCTATAGTACTGTTGAGCAGTTTATCGGCTTTGTAGAGATAGAGCAGAAAAATTTTGACTGGAGGAATTTCCCCTATTTTACCGGAGCCGGCCAAGACTTAAGGCTGCGCGCTTCTTTAGGTAATTTAAGCAGCGGTTTTGATTTGAGTTTTACCGAGCCGTGGATGTTTGATTATCCGGTATCTTTTGGATTTGATGCCTATAAAAGAAGCCATAAAAGAGAGCAGAATGTAGGTTACGGTTACGATGAGGATGTTACCGGAGGGGATTTGCGCTTGGGAAAAGAAATTTCAGAATATGTAAAAGCAGATCTTATGTATCGTTATGATCAGATTGATATAAGCAATATTTCAGATGATGCTACTAATGACTTAAGAAAAGAAATAGGCAAGAACACTATAAGCAGCGTCCAGTTTGGCATGTCTTTTGATAGCAGGGACAATGTCTTTTCTCCTGTGAAAGGGGATTTATTAACCGGTTCTATGGAGGTTGCCGGTGGCCCATTGGGAGCAAGCAAAGATTTTACTAAATTTTTCGGCAGGGCATCGCACTTTGTGCCTTTATGGAGGAATTCATCTTTGGAATTCCGCGGCAGACTTGGTTTGGCAAGCCCTTATGGCAACTCCGATGAAATTCCAATATACGAAAGATTTTTTGCTGGAGGCGCTACGACTGTGCGCGGTTATGATGAGCGCAAGGTTGGGCCAATTGACCCAGTTTCTAAAGATCCCTTGGGTGGCGAGGCGCTGCTTATTGGCAATATTGAATATCTTTATCCACTATACGATTTCTTGAAATTGGCAGCGTTTTATGATGTAGGCAATGTTTGGGCTAAGCAAAATGATTTAGGCAAAGGAGGCTTTAAGACTGGCATTGGCTTAGGTGTTAGAGTAAAAACTCCTATTGGCCCTTTGATGCTTGATTATGGTATCCCACTTAATAAAGAGCCTGGCGAAGACACCAAAAGCGGGAAATTCCATTTTAATATAAGCCACGGCTTCTAATCTTTTAAAAATAATAAAAACTTGAAAGGAGAAACAGCAATGAAGAAAACATCTTTGTTCGTGGGGATTATCGCGATGTTAGTGGCGCTTAATTGTTTTGGGGCAGATTACAAATTTGGTTATGTCAGCATTGACAGGATAGGCGACGCGTATAGTAAGGCCAAAGATTATACCAAGCTTCTTGAGGATAAGCAGGCCGCGTACACGGCAGAGCTTGATAAAAAACAAAATGAAGTAAAGACCTTAAGGGATAAAATTGCTCTTTTAAGCGATAAAGAAAAAGAAACCAAGGCTTCTGAGTTTGAAGGTAAATACAAAGAGCTGCAGAGTTTAGCTCAGCAGAGACAGTCAGACCTTCGTAAAGAGCAGGGGCAGAGGGCGATGGAGCTTTCGCAGGATATCAAGAAAACAATCACCGAGTACGCAGAGAAGGAAGGCTATACTATGATCTTTGATGCCGCGGCGGTTGCCTATCAGCCCAAAGGCATGGATGTTACGGATAAGATTATAGAGATGTTAAATAGTACCTATAAGAAATAAGATAAGGGCATGCAAAAGAGCCTTAAGGAAATTGCTCAGTTATTAGAGGGCGAACTTCTTGGAGACGGTAATATAGTTATTACCGGAATCTGCGGGATAAAAGAAGCTGGACAGGGCGATATTACTTTTCTTGCTAATCCTAAGTATCTTCCCTTTGTCAAAGAGACTAAAGCAAAAGCGATTATTACCGCAAGAGATGTAACGGGTATTTCTAAGCCGGTTATCCGCGTTGATGACCCTTCGCTTGCTTTTTCAAAACTTGCCGCGCATTTTCTGGATTTAGAGGTTAAGCATCCCGCGGGAATTGCCCCTACGGCAATAATAGGCAAGGGGGTTGTTTTAGGAAAGAATGTTTCTTTGGGCGCGTATACTGTTGTCGCGGATAAAGCAGTTATCGGGGATAACACGGTTATCTATCCTTTATCCTATATTGGTTACCAGGCGAAAATCGGCAAAGACACTCTTATCTATTCTCATGTTTGCATCCGGGAAAATGTTTCTATTGCAGACAGGGTGATTATCCATAGTGGCACAGTAGTTGGTTCTGATGGTTTTGGTTTTGTTGCCGTAGAGGGCAAACATCAGAAAATCCCGCAGCTTGGGACAGTAGTTGTGGAAGATGATGTAGAGATAGGCGCTAATGTTACCATTGACAGGGCGCGTTTTGACAAAACTTTAATCGGCAAGGGCACCAAGATAGATAATCTGGTGCAGATAGCTCATAATGTTGTTATCGGAAAGAATTGTTTGGTAATTGCGCAGGTAGGGATTTCCGGAAGTAATATCATCGGGGATAATGTTACTTTGGCCGGGCAAGCAGGTTTATCCGGCCATTTGACTGTTGGAGACGGCGCGATTGTCGCAGCGCAGGCAGGGGTAACTAAGTCTGTTTCTGCCGGGACGATCGTATCCGGCTATCCGGCAAGAATCCATGAACAGGCGATCAAGGTAAATGCCTGCGTGCAGAATTTGCCCAGGCTTTATCAAACGATAAAAGAATTAAAGAAGAAAATAGAAGAGTTGGAATCCAGGATTAAGAAATAAATATGAATAATCAAAATACTATCGCGCGCGAGTTTTCCTTAAAAGGCATAGGCCTTCATACAGGAAAAATTGCAACTGTTGTCTTTAAGCCGGCTGTTGAAGATACGGGGATTATTTTTGTGCGGGTTGACCTTCAGAATAAGCCGCAGGTTAAGGCCTGCGTGGAGAATGCCCTTTCACAGTCGTCAAGCCCGCGCTGTACCTGTATTTCAAAGGATGGGGCGCAAGTATTTACTATTGAGCATCTGATGGCTGCCTTGCGCGCTATGGAAATTGATAATCTGATCGTAGAGATCGACCATGAGGAATTGCCCGGCATGGACGGAAGCAGCCTTCTTTTTATAGAAGCGCTTGAAAAGGCGGGGGTGGCTAAACAGTCCAAACCGCGCAATGTTTTTGTTGTTAAAGAGCCGATGATGATACATGCAGGCGCAGCATCTTTGGCAGTTTTTCCAAGCAATGAATTCAAGATTTCTTATACTTTACAATATAACGATGATTTTATTAAAAGCGATTTTTTTGAGGCCGTTATAACCCCAGAATATATTAAGAAAGAAATCGCGCCTTCGCGCACATTTTGTCTTGAAGAAGAAGCAGGGCTTTTACAGAAAAACGGGCTTGGCCTGGGGGCTAATTATGATAATACTCTGGTCGTAGGCAAAACAGGGGTGATCAAGAATAAGCTTCGTTTTAGCAATGAATTTGTCCGGCATAAAATATTAGATCTTATTGGAGACGCGTATCTTTTAACAGGAGTTTTAAAGGCGCATATCGTGGCGGTAAAAAGCGGGCACGCCTTAAACGTGAATATGATGAAAAAAATCATGGATCAATCTGCTAACAGTTCCAGACAAGATTTGGTAATTAATTCCGGAGACCTGCTTGATGTTGAGAAGATTATGGCTATCCTGCCGCACAGAGAGCCGTTTCTTTTTGTGGACAGGATCACCGAAATAGAATTAGGCAAGCGCGCCGTGGGGATCAAGAATGTTACCATGAATGATTATTTTTTTAAGGGGCATTTCCCGGGCAAACCGGTTATGCCGGGGGTGATTATTTTAGAGGCCATGGCGCAGGTGGGAGGAGTAATGATGCTTGCTGTGCCGGAAAACAGGGGGAAGCTGGCGTTCTTCATGACTATGAATAATGTAAAATTCAGGAAGACGGTTGTCCCGGGGGATCAGCTTGTTTTTGAAGTGATCGTAGGAAAAGTAAAGTCTCGCACCGGCCAAGTCTTTGGCAAGGCCAGGGTAGATGGAAAAGTGGTAGCAGAAGCGGAATTGATGTTTGCTATTGTGGAGCCTTAAGAACATGATACATAAAACAGCGATAATTTCTGAGAAAGCCAAGTTAGGCAAGAATATTTCTGTGGGGGCGTATGCGATTATCACTGATAATGTGGCAATAGGCGATAATTCTAAGATCGGCGCGCACTGCCTGATTGACGGGAATACCACTATGGGCAAAGATTGCCAGATTTACACAGGCGCAGTAGTGGGAAGCGCACCGCAAGATCTAAAATATAAGGGAGAACATAGTTTTCTTGAAATAGGCGATAACAATATTATCCGCGAGTATTGCACGCTTAATCCCGGGACATCCGACGGTGGTAAAACCATTATTGGCAATAATAATTTATTGATGGCTTATTCGCATGTGGCTCATGATTGCCAGGTAGGAAATAATTGTATTTTTGCCAACAATGCTACTTTAGCAGGGCATGTAACCGTAGAAGACAAAGCTGTTATCGGGGGACTTGTGGCGGTTCATCAGTTTGTGCGCGTAGGCATGCTTTCTATCATTGGCGGTTGTTCTAAAGTGGTTCAGGATATCCCGCCATTTTCTACTTGCGACGGGCATCCGGCTAAAGTTTACGGGCTTAATTTAATTGGCCTAAGGCGCCACGGGATCAAGAAAGAAGCGATTGATAGTTTGGATAAGGCCTTTCGTTTTGTTTTTAATTCTGGCATTTCACCAAAGCACGCGGTAGAAAAAATCAAACAGGAAATTACCCTTAATGATGAGCTAAGCTATCTTTTGAATTTTATCCTTAGTTCTGAAAGGGGATTAAGCCGTTCCTGCCGTTTTAGATCAAACGATTAAACAATGGAAAAAATAGGAATAATCGCCGGTAACCGTAAATTCCCATTGCTTTTTGCTAAAGAAGCAAAGAAAAAAGGTTTGGGAACAGTGGCCATCGCCATAAAAGGCGATACCTGCCGCAGTATATCGCGCCTGGTGGACAAAGTTTACTGGTTAGATTTAAGCCGGTTCTCCAGGATGTTTGATATATTTAAGTCCGAAGAAGTTACAAAGGTGGTTATGGCCGGGCAAATAAGCCCATGGAGGCTTTTTAGTAAAGAAGTAAATAATGACCCGGCCTTATCGGCTTTGTTGCAGGATTTAAAAGACAGGCGCGCGGATACAATATTCGCAGCGATTGCCTCGAAATTAGAAGAGCACGGGATAACGCTTATTAGCTCTACATTGTTTTTAGAAGATTATATGCCCAAGAAGGGGCAGCTTACTAAGAATGCCCCTGGCTTTGATACTTGGGAGGATGTGTATTTTGGATTCGCGCTTGCCAAAGAGATCGCGCTTTTGGATATAGGGCAGGCTGTGGCAGTCAAAAATAAGGCCATCGTAGCGGTTGAGGCGTTGGAAGGGACAGACAATTTGATCCGCCGCGCAGGCATTGTGGGCGGGCGTAAAACCGTGATTGTAAAAGTAAGTAAGCCTTGCCAGGATTTGCGCTTTGACGTTCCGGTTGTGGGTTTAAATACTATTAAAACTATGATTCACGCGGGCTGTTCTTGCCTTGCTTTTGAGGCAGGGAAAACCCTTTTTATCGACCCAGAACAGAGCATTCTTTTGGCGCAAAGAAACGACATCTCAATAGTAAGCGTATAGCATTACATGACAAGATGATACAAACTTCTTGACATAAACTGAATTGTTAGGTATAACTACTTAACAAAGGAGGGTGGGATGGTTAAAACAATGCGGTCAAAGACGGTTGAATTTAAGCTTTACGCGCCTAGCGCCAAGTGTGTCAGCTTAGCAGGTAATTTTAATAATTGGGATACAGGCTCCATTAAAGCTAAGAAGGGGATTAAGGGCAGCTGGATGATTAAGAAGAGCCTTAAGCCCGGAAGGTATGAATATAAATTTTTTGTTGATGGGAACTGGGTAAATGACCCCAGCTCAAGCAATATCGCTAATTCTTTTGGTACGCAAAATAGCATAATTGAAGTCAAGTAATTTTATTTATCAAACTCGCTTTCTAAAGACCTTAAGTATCTTTTGAAAGCGAGTTTTATTTTATGCCATGAAATACATATTCGGACCTTTAAAATCCCGTAGACTAGGCAATTCTTTAGGCATTAATCTAACCCCATATAAGACATGTACTTTTGATTGTGTATATTGTCAGCTTGGCAGGGTTACCCATAAAACTATGCGCCTTAAGGAATATGTTGCTTCCCCGCAGGTGATTAAAGAGCTAAAAAGCTGGTTGAAAGCTCATGCCGATGAAAAGGTAGATTATATTACTTTTTCTGGCAGCGGGGAGCCGTTGTTGCACAGTGAAATTGGTTATTTGATCGGCCAGGTTAAGAAAATCACTAATATCCCGGTTGCGGTAATTACCAACAGTTTTCTTTTGACCAGGCAGAAGGTCAGAAAACAGATCCTTCAGGCAGATTTGATTATCCCATCGCTTGACGCTGTCAGCCAGGATATTTTCCGGCGCGTAGATTGCCCTTTACCCGGAATAAAGGTTAAAGATATCATAAAAAGCCTTATTTGTTTGCGAAAGGAATATAAGGGCAAGATTTGGCTTGAGGTGATGTTGATTGCTGGGATAAATGACAGCCGAGAACATGTAGTGAGTTTGAAAAAGGCTATCCTGAGAATTAATCCCGACAAAATACAGCTTAATTCTCCGGTGCGGGTTACTGCGCAGCCCGGGATAAACGCGCCAAGCGCAAACCGGCTTAAGGAAATAAAAGAATTCTTAGGCGATAATTGCCAGATTATATAGGAAGATTTGCGGGTATTGCGTTTCTTCTTGTATAAATGGATGTAAGCTGCGCCGCTTTCTGCGGCGGTATTGCCTGCCGGCAGGCGCAAGTCGCGCATTTACTATGCGCCCGTAGCCTAATGGATAGGGCACCAGTCTTCGGAACTGGCTATTGGTGGTTCGACTCCACTCGGGCGTGTGTAAAATATTAATCAGCGAAGGCTTTAATCCTCGCGTATAAAAATATAATATAAGAGGACAATAAAGAAAAATACCGCGAATATTATTCTGACTACAGATGAGTCAAACACCAGCGCATAAGATGAACTAAGGTGGTCGCTGACAAATGTTTGGCTAAAAAGTATAAGAAGCGTGATTATGCAAAAGCTAAAGGCTTTATTAGCGTTCCAGTTGCGGGAGAGTATAAAGAAAACGATAAGCGCGATGGCCCAGATCACCGGGTTTAATACTGAAAATTTAAATAACCTTAATTGCTCCAAATAAGGGGCCAGCATTTGTTGTGTATTAGTAAGGAATAAATTAATATCCATAAACACCTCCTTTTTATCTAAATTATTATATCATAAAAGCACAATGTATATTACTATTTGCTTATGAGCAAACGCTTTATCTTATTTTGCCTGGTTTTAATATTGGCGCTTGTTTCTTTTCGTTTAATGATCCTTCTGCCGACAGCCGGTAATTATCAGATTGGCGTTTTCAGGATGGGGCTGCATCCTATTAATGACGCCTTGTTATGGCTTGATTGCGCAAAGGATATCGTTGATGGAATTAAGCTGCCCGGCAGGCCGATATTCCCGCTAGTTTTAACAATCCTGGGATTCTTGTTTAAATATAATTATGTTTTATATTCAGCCTTTTTTATATTCTTAAATATAGCAAGTTTCTTGACTGCTTTTTATCTTTTAAAGGATCTGCGTAATAATATATTTATAGTAGTATTTTTGTCGTTTCTTGCCATGTGGAATGCGCCTTTACAGTTAAGCCTTGCCACAGAGGTTCTGGCCCAGCCGCTTTTAGTTATAGCCTTTGCTTTAATAATAAGAAGTTTCCATGATTTTTCTCTAAATCATTATTTTATGGCGTGTTTTTTTATTGCCTTAGCGCAAACCATAAGGCCTTGGGATTTCCTGTCGCTTGTAACAGTTGCCTTGTTCCCGGTTTTCTTAAACGGCTTTTCCAAGAAATCGCTGAAACTCACGCTAGTTGCTGTCTTATCAGTTTTTATGGGGATAAGTTTTTATCTTTTTTCAGTTAAGTTTTATTGCACTACTGAATCAAACGAGGTTTTTGCAATAAGGATCTGGCAGCAGGCGCATCGCGGAACAGGGTTTACATCGGATATCTATTCGGATAAAAACGTAGCTATTTCTTATATCCAAAACGATAACCCCGGCATGGTGAAGGCCTTGTATTTGGGGGCGCTAAAGCAAGCAGTTGAGCATCCGGAAAATTTGCTTGAGGGTTTAAGGTGGACCTTTAAATTCTTCGCAAGAGACATCTTCGGCGCTTTTAGCAATGAAAAAACGGGCGGAGCGTATTTTGTGGCATGCATATTCCTGATTCTTCTTTTGTATTTTTACGACCGGGAAAGGATCAAGCAATTGTTTTCTTTAAAAGCCAAGAGGGGCAAGGCGATATTATTTATCGCGGCATTGGTTATTTTATTATTGAAGAATAGATTATTCTTCAATGTTTTTGCCGTAATTGGATTATTGCGTATTTTATTTTTTGCGCCAAGGCATCAGCGCATATTCATAATTTTATATTTTGCCGGGATGTTATTATCATTATTATTTAACGGCGGCATGGGAGGAGACCGTGAATGGATGTCCTTGGAGATTGTTATGTATTGCCTGCTGGCAGCAGGGGTATTTGTTCTGTTTGAAGGCTTCCAGGGCAAGAAAAATGTTAAAGCAGAGTTTGGATTTACGCCAAAGACTTTTTATCCTCAAATAATCAAGCTGTATATTATATTCTTTGCGTGTTTAATAGCGATTCCCCTTTTTTTAAGGTTGGCGAATTTATCAGGTAAAGATACAAGGCGCTTTGAGGTTACAGAAGACCAGATAAGGCAAAAATTTGGCCATCTGGGTGAAATTTTAACCCCTACGGATATGCGGACAATACATATAATGTGGCCGCAGCCTTCTTTTGAGAGAGTTGACGCAGCGTATTGTTATTATCCTTTGCGCTATAGAAGTTTTCATGCTTTTTATCTTGGGCCTGGCCAGGGTATGGCAGAGCATCATCCGGAATATTGGGCCCTAAAACCTTTGCCTTTCCCAAGAGCCGTATACATCGAGAATAAGATCATTTTTCCCGGCTTTACCCAGAGGATCGCCCAAAGGGTCGAAGACAGGGATATAGTTGTTTTTGGGAAGATTATTGGGGCAAAAAGGCCAAGATTTTACGACGAGGGCTTTTTGATTATCGCGCATAGTATCGGTTATTTTGATAAGGACGGGAAACTGGTTTGGTTTGACATATTAAAATGAAGAAATGTATTTTATTTAATCCTCCCAGCTCGGTTAGTGTTTACAGTAAATCCAAGATAAGGGCTGCTGTTCCCAGATTGCCGGTTATGTCTTTGGCAATGATCGCCGCCAGCCTTATTGAAGAGGGAATAGATGTAAGCATAATTGATTTATCCGCTTTTTGCGCAAACGATATCTGGCAGCAAGTCAGAAGCAGGATCCTGGATTTTGAGCCTGATATGGTCGGGGTTACTTCAACCACGCCGCTTTTCTACGAAGCCTCAAGAATAAGTCAGATTGCCAAGTCTGTATCGAGAAATATCCTTACAATTATAGGCGGGCCGCACGCTTCTTCGCTTCCCCAAGAGGTTTTGAGAGAATCCTCTTTTGATATTGCAGTTGTTGGCGAAGGCGAACAGATTATCAAGAAAATAGCGCGAGGCCAGAAAGTTTCCAAGATAATAGAGAAGGGCGGCGAATTGCCGATAGAGGATCTGCCGTTTCCTGCTTTGCATTTGTTTGACATAAATAACTATTCCTGTCCCGGGATGATTGCCAGAAATAATCCCGTGGGGCCCATAGAAATGAGCAGGGGCTGTGTTTTTAATTGCACTTTTTGTAACAAGACAGTGCATGGCAGGAAATTCCGGATCAAGTCTGCCAAGAGGGTTGTTGAGGAGCTATTTATCTTAAAGAAGCTGGGGTATCGGGAATTTCATGTTTTGGATGATCAATTTACTACTGATATTAGTAAAGCAAAAGAAATCTGCGAGGCAATTATTAGAAGCAATATCAATATGACTTGGAATTTAAGAACAGGTGTAAGGGTAGATCGCATCGATGATGAATTCTTGAAGCTTGCCAGGAAAGCCGGATGTTATCAGGTGGGCGTGGGGTTTGAAAGCGGCTGTCAGGAAATGCTTGATAAGATCAATAAAGGCATTACAATAGAGCAGGCATTTCGCGCAAGCCGAATGATTAAGAAAGCAGGCCTTGAGTTGGTGGGGTTTTTTATGCTGGGGTTTCCGGGTGAAACTGAAAGAAGCATTAACAAGACAATAGACTTTGCCATAAGACTAAACCCCGATTTTGCCAAGGCAACTATTATGGTGCCTTTTCCCGGGACAAGCATTTACGATGAGTATAAGCAGCAGGGCCTTATAAAGACGCAAGATTGGGCCTGTTATAATTTTCACAATCCCAGCCAAATATACCAGCATGATACGCTTAGTTGGGATAAGCTTAATTTTTATTATAATGATTTTCACAGGCGTTTTTATTTAAGGCCTAGTTTCTTGATCAAGAAACTATTTAAATCAAGTATTCAGGGAAGATTGTTCGTAGATTTTGCCTATGGCTACCAGACCTTTAGAAAATAAGCACTTCTCTCTTGATCTCTATGAAGATGTGCCGTGTGACTTTTGCGGCAGTTCTTCTTTGGAAAGCGAAGTTATTTTTGCTTCAGACCCAACAAAGATTCCCAAGGCAAAAGATGAGTTGTTAAAGATCTATTCCTCCGCGAGCAGCCAGATATTCTTTGAGCAGGCCGTGCGCTGTAAGAAATGCGGCTTGATTTATCTTTCGCCTCGGGCAAAACAGGAATTAATCGTTAAAAGCTATTCTTTGGCTGAGGATAAGCAGTATGTTTCGCAGGAAAAAGGCAGAAGTCAAACGTTTAAGAACTGCCTTAAAGCCATTCAAGGTTTGTGCAGGTCAGGAAATTTATTGGATGTGGGGGCGGCTTCCGGGATTTTTGTCAGGGTTGCCCGGGATGCCGGGTATGATGCTTTAGGGGTAGAGCCTTCCAAGTGGCTGTGTGAATTTGCCAGGAAGAATTACGCTGTTAAGATGTTTTGCGGGGTATTAGAAGAAGCGAAATTGCCGGATAAAAGTTTTGATATTGTTACCTTGTGGGATGTTTTAGAGCATGTTGCTTCTCCGGGTGAAACACTAAAAGAAATAAATCGGATATTAAAACCCGGGGGGCTTTTGGTGATTAATTATCCGCGCATAGATGATTTCTTGGCGCGTCTTTCAGGAAGGCATTGGTGGTTTTTACTTTCGGTGCACCTTTATTATTTTACGCCTAAAACGCTTACGGCATATTTGGATAAGCATGGTTTCAAAAGAATCTCCCATAAAATGCACTTTCAAAAATTAAGCTATGATTATTTAGCCAGCCGTTTGGAAGTGTATTCTAAGCCTTTGGCCAAGATTGCAAGGTTTCCGTATGCGTTTATGCCCATTAAAGAAATGCTTCTGCCTTATTTTGCCAGTCAATATTTAATGATTGCCCGGAAAAAAGATGAATAATAAAAATAAGCAAAAGGTTATTGTTTTAGGAGGCGGTATAAGCGGTTTAACTGCCGCGTGGGAATTGTCTAAACTGAATAAGTATGATATTGTTCTTTGCGAGAAGGAAAATAGGCTGGGGGGATTGTGCGGGTATTATGATTTTAAAGGCATAAAACTTGATTACGGTCCGCACAAGGTTTATTCTGTTATCCCGGGGATCATGGATGAATTTATGAAGATTTCAAATAGCACGCTTAAGACAGTAGAAAAGAAGCATAAGATTATTCTGCGCGGGAAATTGATGGATTATCCGGTGAAATTGGTGCAATTGGTTAAGGTTTTTAACCCAATAGAAGTTATCCATTTAAGTATTTCAGTATTGCTTACACTTCTGCGCACGCCATTCTTGAAAGAAGCTTCTACCTATGAAGAATACTGTAAGAATATCTTTGGCAATAAGATTTACCAGACGGTTTTCTTACCGTTAGCGTATAAAGTCTGGGGAGATCCAAAAGAGTTAAGCGCCCAGATTGCCAAGAAAAGAATTCCTGTCAGGAATATGTACGACCTTGTTTTTCGCCTCTTAAATATAAAGAAGGAAAGTAAGTTTACTGACGCCAGCCACTTTTTTTACCCTCAGGAAGGTTTTTACCAGGTTTGTGATGGCTTAGCTAACAATCTTCTAAGGTCGGGTCATATAATCCGCACGTGCCAGAAACCGGTTAAATTTATCATGGAGGAGAAGAGAATAAAGACAGTTGTATTTGATAATAAACAGGCCATAGACTGTGATATGCTGGTTTCTTCTATTCCTTTAAATGAGGTTACTTCTTTATTATTTCCTGATGATAGGAAAATTAACCAAGAAGATAACTTTTTGAAGATGCGCCACAGTATGATCGCTTATTTTCTAATAGATAAGCCAAGTTGTTTGAATGATCATTGGGTTTTCTGTCCGGATAAGGAGCTTGTTTTTTCGCGCATCTCAGAGCAAAAGCTTATTTCGACCAAGGGTTTTCCTGAAGATAAGACAGTTATCTGCTGTGATTTTACAAGCGAAGTAAAAAGCGGCCTTTTTAAGAAACCAGATGGAGAAATCCTGGCGCTTTGCGTTAAGGGGTTAGAGGGCTTAAAGATTGTAAATAAGAATCAGGTCCTGGATAGCTGTTTAGTCAGGATTCCGGCTTTTTATCCTGTGTATGAGCTTGGTTTTCAGGAGAAAAAAGATAAGATTTTTAAAGAATTAAATTCTATTGAGAATATAATATATACAGGAAGGCTTGGTATGTCAGATTACTATAATGTGGATCACTGCTTGGATATGGCCATGTTTATTGCCAAGAATTTAGACGCAGGCGTTATTGTCCCCGAAATAAACCGATTGCTTCACAAGAGAGCAGAGGAATATCAGATAGTGGATTAAGAATGAAAATCTGCCTTGCAAACCGGGGTATTTTAGGATAGAATATCCCTCCACTATAATAGATTAGGGCCTTTGGGGAATTCATTCCGCTTCGGAGGATTCCGCTAATGGCTCTTACATATAAAGAATATAGGGCCATTAGCTCAATTGGTAGAGCAGGACACTCTTAATGTCAAGGTCGCAGGTTCGACTCCCGCATGGCCCAGTTGAATTTTCCGATAATCCTCTTAAGAAAATATCATCTGCTAAGCGGATCCTAAAAAGAAATAGACACAGGCATAAGTTGATGCTAATATAAGCGTTAATTATAGCTGGCTAATTCTTTAACGGAAATGGCGGAAATGTCCACGCAAAGTAACCATACCAAAAAGATAGACCGGGTAATTGCTAAATATGGCTCGAATCCCGGAGCGCTTTTGGGCATATTAGAAGAAGTCCAGCAGCTAAATTGCCACAAGTATCTTCCTCAGGAAACATTAGAATACATTTCTCAAAAAACCAATATCCCTCTTGCCAAAATCTACGGGGTAGTTACTTTTTACGCTTTTTTTAATCTTAAGCCCCAAGGCGACCATACTATTATTATCTGCCGCGGCACTGCCTGCCATACCCGACGCTCAAAAAATATTCTGGAATATCTTAAACAGCTTCTAGGCCTGAAAGAAGAGGGCCATCATCAGGGCGAGAAGCTATTTTTAACTACTGCGGACAATAAATTTACCTTAAGGACAGTGGCTTGTTTTGGCCAGTGCGCGTTGGCGCCGGTTGTAGAGGTGGATGGAGTTATCTACGGCCATATGACTGAAAGTAAATTACGTCAGATCGTGCAAGGGATTGCCCGAAAGAAGAAAAAATGAAGATTATGAATCTGAATGATTTGCAAGTGGTCAGAGAAAAGGGTTTGAGTAAAATCTTTACTGACAGGCCGCGCATTGCCGTGGGTTTAGGTACCTGTGGCATAGGTAACGGCGCGGACCAGGTCTATAAAGCATTTGCTAGTGGCATTACTAAAAGAAAACTCAAGATTAATCTTACCAAGGTAGGTTGTTTTGGTTTTTGCGTGAATGAGCCATTGGTAAATATCGCTATTCCGGGAAATCCGCTTGTTATTCTTCAGAAAGTCACAACCAAAGATGTTAAGGCAATACTTGATGCTGTTTCCCGTGGCAATATTCCGGAGAAAAAAGCCCTTTGCCGTATAGAGAAATGGGATCACTTAACCGGCCAGATTACTTATGGGCAAGGGTTGGATGCGATACCTTTATGGAATCAAGTAGATTTCTTTAAATGGCAGAAAAAAATCGTCTTGCGAGATTGCGGCCTGATTAATCCCGAAGATATCCAAGAGTATATTGCTGTTGGCGGATATAGCAGTATTGCTAAGGTTATAAACGGTATGTCGCCAGAACAAGTCATAGAAGAAGTAAAGTTGTCAAAGCTTCGCGGCAGAGGAGGCGCGGGTTTTCCTACAGGGAGAAAATGGGAGTTAATGAAACAGGAAAAAGCGGACAAGAAATATATTGTCTGCAATGCTGATGAGGGCGATCCCGGAGCATATATGAATCGCAATGAAATTGAAAGCGACCCGCATATGCTTATTGAAGGCATGCTTATCGCAGCCTTTGCCATGGGCGGAAATGAAGGCATTATTTATATCCGCGCGGAATATCCTCTTGCGGTTGAGCGTTTGCAGAAAGCTATCCTTCAAGCGCAGGAATACGGGTTTTTGGGGAAAAACATTTTAGGCAGTAATTTTTGCTTTGATATACATCTTGTTGAGGGGGCAGGGGCCTTTGTCTGCGGCGAAGAAACTGCGCTTATTGCTTCTATTGAAGGAAGAAGAGGCATGCCGTGTCCGCGTCCGCCGTTTCCCGCCCAAAAGGGGATTTGGAATAAGCCTACAAATATCAATAATGTGGAAACATACTGTAACATTCCGGCGATCATCGCCAAAGGCGGAAGCTGGTTTAACCAGACCGGCACAGAAAAAAGCTCAGGCACAAAAGTCTTTTCTTTGGTGGGGAAAATAAAAAATACCGGATTAGTTGAGCTTGCTTTAGGCGAATCTCTTCTTACGTTAATCTATAATATCGGGCAAGGTACCGGGACTAAGAAAAAAGTCAAAGCTGTGCAGACCGGAGGCCCTTCCGGAGGATGTATCCCTGTAGAATTATTTAAGACCCCTGTAGACTATGAATCCTTAAATGCGCTTGGCGCGATTATGGGTTCAGGCGGGATGGTGGTTATGGACGATGACAATTGCATGGTGGATGTAGCGCGTTATTTTACCGAGTTTACTACTTCTGAATCTTGCGGAAAATGCACTCCCTGCCGTGAAGGCCTATATCAGTCGCTTAATACCTTGAATGCTATTGCTGAGGGTAAAGCAAATCTTGGGCAATTGTTGCAGCTGGAAAGTTTAGGCGAGGTAATTAAAGATACCGCCCTCTGCGGGCTTGGCCAGACCGGGCCAAATCCAATATTAACTACTATGAAATATTTCCGCAATGAATATCTTGAACATATTCAGGGAAAACATTGCGATGCAGGCGTGTGTAAGACGCTTTTTCTTTCTCCTTGCGAAAACAGCTGCCCTTTGCATATGAATATCCCCGGTTTCCTGGAACTTATAAAAGAAGACAGGCTTTTAGATGCTTTTGACCTGATCTACCGGGATAATCCCATACCCTCTTCTTCAGGCAGGATTTGTCATTTCCATTGCAAGATGCGTTGTCGCAGGGAAGACCTTGACCAGCCAGTTTCTCAAGGCGAAGTGCACAGATTTGTCGCGGACCAGGTGTATAAGCTAAAGAAAGAACCTGAAGTCCTGAGGCGTTTTATCAAGGAGAAAATGCCTAAGACCGGCAAGAAAGTTGCGGTCATCGGAGCCGGCCCCGCAGGTTTTACCGCAGCTTTTTATCTTGTGCGCTTAGGCCACGAAGTAGTTGTCTTCGAAGAAAAATCCCAACCAGGCGGTATTTTGCGTTACGGGATACCTGAGTATCGCCTGCCCAAAAAGATCCTTGCCAAGGAATTAGGCTTTATTAAAAAGCTGGGAGTAAAATTTGTTTTTAATAAGAAAGTAAATTCTGAAAGGCTTAAACAAATAAGGCAGGATTACGATGCGGTATTTTTGGCAACCGGTTCTTACCAAAGCATGTTTTTGCAGATCCCCGGAGAAGAATTCCCGGGTGTTTATTCGGCTACGCATTTCCTGGAAGAAGTTCTTCTAGGCAAGAAAATTGACATCGGAAAGGAAGTTTTGATTATCGGGGCTGGTAACGCCGCTATTGATGCCGCGCGCACCGCCTGGAGGCTGGGCGCAAAAGTTACGGTTGTTTACCGCAGAGAAAAGCAGGATATGCCAGCGAATAAAGACGAGATAAGAGAGGCCGAAGCTGAGGGCATTAAATTTGTTTTTCTTGCTTCTCCCAAGGCGATATTGGCTGATGCGCAAAAAAAGGTAAAGGCGCTTGAAGTTGTTAAGATGCTGCCCGGAGGCTATGACTTTGCGGGCAGAAAAATCCCCGAGGCAACTAATGAAACTTACCAGATCCCCTGCGATACGGTGATGGTGGCTATCGGCGAGCGCGTGGATTCGGAATTTATCAGGGAAAGCGGGATCAATCTTAATAAAAACGGCACGGTCAAGATTGATGGTTTTACCCTCAAGGCCAACGTAAGCGGTTATTACGCGGGAGGGGATTTGGTTACCGGGCCTTCTACCGCGGTTGAAGCCATGGGTTATGGCAAGAAAGCGGCGCAGGTAATTGATAAAGAGTTAACCGGTAAGGATAGGTTTATTAAGTTATTTAAAAAGCATGAATACAGGAATAAAGTTCCTCTTAAGCCGGCAAGACAGTCCAAACAATCCGGAAAGTTTCTCCCGGTCGGATCACGCCTTTGTAATTTTAAGGAAGTTTCGCAAGGATTATCAAGAAAACAGGTTGATATTGAAGCTTCGCGTTGCCTGCGTTGCGACGTGAAAGAGGAAGCGCTTATTGAATAAAAGAAGGAAATGCCATGCCGGAAAATAATGTGCGCATAAAAATTGACGGAAAAGATATAGAGGTTCCTCAGGGCTCAACGATACTTGCAGCCTGCAGAAGCGCCGGGATTGTCATCCCGACGCTTTGTTATCTTGAAGGTATAAGTGAAGAGGCCAGCTGTTCTATTTGTGTCGTGGAAGTAAAGGGGGCAAAGACGCTTTTGCGCTCATGTGTTACCGCGGTAAACAACGGCATGGAGATTCTTACTAACAGCCAGCGTGTGCGCCGCGCGCGCAAGACAAATCTGGAATTGCTGCTTGCGTCTCATCCTGAAGATTGTTTTTTTTGCGACCGCAATCAGCATTGCGAATTGCGCCGCCTGGCGCATGATATGGGGGTCAGAGATGCCCCTTTTGTCAAGGCGCTTAAATCCGGCATTACAGTAGATAAGACTTCTCCTTCTCTGATCCGTGACGCGGATAAATGTATTTTGTGCCGGCGTTGTATCGCGGTCTGCTCTAAAGTGCAGTCGGTAAATGCCATTGATACTATACACCGCGGTAAGTTAAGCTACGTTTCAACTTTTATGGAGATGGGCCTGGGCAATGTTGAATGTATTAACTGCGGGCAATGTTTATTGGTTTGTCCAACCGGCGCGATTATTGAGCAAAGCGCGATTGAAAATGTATGGCGGGATCTGTCAGACCCTAAAAAAATAGTTTTAGTGGAAACTGCTCCGGCAGTGCGCGCTTCCATAGGCGAGGAATTCGGCATGCCTGCGGGGAGTTTGGCTACCGGCAAAATGGCAGCCGCGCTTCGCCGTATGGGATTCAATAAGGTTTTTGATACGCAGTTTAGCGCCGATCTTACCATTATGGAGGAAGGTTTTGAGTTGATTGAGCGCATTAAGCATAAAGGTGTTTTGCCGATGATTACTTCCTGCTCGCCAGGCTGGATTAAGTTTGCCGAGCATTTTTATCCTGAGGCCTTAAAACACGTATCAAGCTGTAAATCTCCCCAGCAGATGTTCGGGGCAATTGCCAAGACTTATTACGCCCAAAAGATGGGCGTTGACCCCAGAAATATTGTGGTAGTTTCTATTATGCCCTGCACTGCCAAGAAATTTGAGGCCAAGCGAGCGGAAATGAAAAGCGCCTTTTTATATTGGAAAGATAAGATGAAACTTAAGGATGAAGAGGCGTTTTTTGACGTGGATTATGTTTTAACTACCCGCGAGGCCGCGCGCATGATACAAGAGGCGGGGATATGTTTTAATGAATTAAAAGATGAGAATTTTGATGAACCTCTGGGAGTTTCAACCGGCGCGGCAGTAATTTTCGGCGCAACCGGCGGAGTTATGGAGGCGGCGCTGCGCACCGCCTATGAAGTGTTAACAGGAAAAACGCTTGAAAAACTAGACTTTGAGAATTTGCGCGGTTTAGATGGAATCAAAACCGCGGAAGTGGATATTGATGGCTTAAAAATAAAAGTGGCGGTGGCAAGTTCTTTAAGCAAAGCGCGCGTATTGCTTGATGAAATAAAATCCGGAAAGTCTCCATATGCTTTTATTGAGATTATGACCTGCCCCGGCGGGTGTATCGGCGGAGGCGGCCAGCCTTTGCCCACTAATACAGAAGTGCGCCAGAAAAGAATGCAGGCTATTTACGAGGAAGATAAAAATAAGCCTATCCGCAAGTCCCATGAGAATCCGGCGGTTAAAAAATTATACGAGGAGTTTCTGGAAAAGCCATTAGGCGAGAAATCCGAAGAGCTTCTGCATACCCATTACTGCGCGCGGCCGGTTTATTCCAGATAAGTTATCCTATGGGAAAAGATTTTTACCAGATCTTAGATCATACCGCAGATATCGGCATGCGGGTGCAGGCAAAAGACTTATCTGGCCTTTTCCGTAATGCTGGCTTGGCGCTTTTTGATATTTCTGCTCAAAAAGTCAATCCCTCTAAAACAGAAAGCCATCAAATGGTTGTGATGCAAAAAGGCGCTAACGCTGAAGAGCTTTTAGTGAATTGGCTGAATCAATTATTGTATTTGTCGCAGACGGAATCAATGGTTTTTGAGGATTTTAAGATCAATCAGGTAAGTGACAAATTCATAGATGCTGTTGCTGTGGGCGTAGATATGAATCATTATAAAGTTAATACTGAAATAAAAGCTGCTACCTACCACGAACTTAAGCTTTCCCAAACCCCGCGCGGTTACCAGGCCCAGGTTGTCTTTGATGTCTGAAATAAAATTAGAGAAAATTGACGATTTTCGCTGGCGCGTTCCTAAAACTGGCGGCATGCGCGTGCCGGGCATTATTTACGCGGATGAAAAACTTCTTAAGGATATTTTGCAGGATAAAGCTGTCCAACAGGTGGCAAATGTGGCGTTCTTGCCGGGGATTGTTAGAGCGTCTTTGGCCATGCCGGATATACACTGGGGTTTTGGCTTTCCGATCGGAGGGGTGGCGGCAACCGACCCGGAAGAAGCAGGAGTTATTTCTCCCGGAGGGGTAGGGTATGATATAAATTGCGGCATCAGGCTTTTGACTACGTACCTTGATTATGATGAAGTTAAAGATAAACTCGAAACTTTAGTCTATGCTTTGTTTTCTGATATTCCATCAGGGGTGGGCTCTGAAGGTGATATCCGCTTAAGCGCCAGAGAAGAAAAAGAAATATTACTTAAGGGCGCGGGTTGGGCGGTGAAAAGGGGTTTTGGCATAGATGAGGATTTAATTTATACTGAAGAAAACGGATGTATGCAAGGCGCGCTTCCTGATATGGTCTCAGAGAAGGCCTATAAACGAGGGCAATCGCAGTCCGGGACATTGGGTTCAGGAAATCATTTTTTGGAAGTGCAGGTAATTGACCAGCTTTATGACCGCGAAATTTGCGACGCGCTGGAATTGCGTTTGGGGCAGGTAACTGTGATGATTCATTCTGGATCGCGGGGGTTTGGTTATCAAATCTGCGATGATTATGCCAGAGAAATGGTCGGTTGCATGCAAAAATATTCCATTACTGTTCCGGACCGCCAGCTTGCTTGCGCGCCGGTTAACTCTCAAGAAGGCAAGGCTTATTTAGGAGCAATGAAATGCGCGGCAAATTACGCTTGGGCGAATCGTCAGTGTTTGATGCATTTGTCCCGGGAAGTTTTCGCGCGCGTCTTTAGTAAATCTTGGGAGAAATTAGGCATGCGTTTGCTTTATGATGTGGCGCATAATATCGCTAAAATAGAGAAACACATGGTTGGAAAAGAGCAGAAAGCTTTATGTGTGCATAGAAAGGGCGCCACCCGCGCCTTTGGCCCGGGGCATCCCGCCTTGCCGGATAAATACCGCCAGTTTGGCCAGCCGGTAATTATTCCCGGTGATATGGGGAGAAATTCATATCTTTTGTTCGGCACGCAAAAAGCCATGGACGAAACCTTTGGCTCTGCTTGTCATGGCGCGGGTAGAGTCAAATCCCGCACATCTGCCTTGCGTTTAATAAATAAAGATATCCTATTGAAAGATTTGCAATCCAAGGGTATAATTGTAAAGGCTTCAGGGCGCGACACAATTGTGGAGGAAGCTCCTGCGGCGTATAAGGATGTGAATGATGTGGTGCGCGTGGTGCATGAGGCAGGTTTGGCGAAACGCGTCTGCAGGATGCGTCCGTTAGGGGTAATTAAGGGTTAAGGGTTAAGTGATAAGGGTTAGGGAGTAAATATGTTAGATATTAAATTTATTCGCGAAAATCCGGATGTAGTAAGGCAGGCGCTTAAGGATAGGAATCTATCTCTTGGGCTTGATGAATTCTTAAATCTTGATGAATCCCGCCGTAAGATTTCTACAGAAATGGAATCTTTGCGTGCTCAAAGAAATAAAGCTAACGACGAAATAAGCCGGCTTCTTAAGGAAAAACAAGACGCCAAACCGGTGATTGCGTCCATGAAAGAAATTTCCGAGAAGATTTCTTCTTTGGAACAGGAAGAGCGCTCGCTTGACGAGGCAATGAAGAAAATCGCCATGACTATCCCCAATATCCCGCATGTTTCTTTGCCCAAAGGCGATGCTTCAAATAATAAGATTGTAAGAAGTTGGGGTCAGCCTGCGAAGTTCGACTTTAAACCTGTGCCGCATACAGAAATCTGCCAAAAATTAGATATCGTTGATTTTCCGCGCGGCACCAAAATCACCGGTTCAAATTGGATACTTTATAAAGGCTTAGGCGCGCGGCTTGAAAGAGCGCTTATTAATTTTATGCTTGATTTACACACCAAGAAACACGGATACACAGAAATATTCCCGCCGTTTTTAGTGAATCGCGCTTCGATGACCGGCACTGGGCAGCTTCCAAAGTTGGAAGAGGATATGTATAAATTAAAAGACGATGATTTATTTCTTATCCCCACAGCAGAAGTTCCGGTAACCAATATTTTCCGTGATGATATTCTTGAGGAAGAAAATCTCCCTATTTATTATGCTGCCTACAGTGCTTGTTTTCGCCGTGAAGCTGGCTCGTACGGAAAAGACACCAAGGGTTTATCGCGCGTGCATCAGTTTGATAAAGTAGAGATGGTTAAATTTGTAAAGCCGGAAGATTCCTATGATGAGTTGGAAAAATTAGTGGGCAATGCCGAGGAGGTTTTGCAATTATTAGGCCTGCCGTATCGGGTGGTGCTTCTTTCCACGCAGGATGTAAGTTTCGCCGCCAGCAAGTGCTATGATCTAGAGGCTTATGCCGCAGGAAGCGATAAGTGGTTTGAAGTCTCAAGCTGCAGTAATTTTGAGAATTTCCAGGCCCGCCGCGCCAATATTAAATTCCGGCGCAAGGATACCAAGAAGTTGGATTATGTGCACACTTTAAACGGTTCAGGGGTGGCTTTAGCGCGCACAGTTATCGCGATCTTAGAAAATTATCAACAAAAAGACGGGTCGGTCGTTATCCCGGAAAACTTGAGGCCCTATTTCGATGGCAGAGAAAGAATTTTTTAAAAATATACCTGCGGAAGGCCCGGAACCTTCGCCAATGGCTTCGGAAATTAAAAGTAAGCTTTCCGGTTGGGCAAAGTGGCTTTTTATTTTTGTCAAATTTATTCTTGGAATATTGCTTCTTCCTTTTGTTTATTCCATATCCAGCGCTTTCTACAGCCAGTTTATGCAAGTTGATCCCGCAATCCAGGATATTTTCTGGTGGGGGATAGCCGCCTTTTTATTAATTTATCTTTTTGTCTGGGAACCAGCAAAAATTTACACCCGCGGGCAGAAAATACTGGAATGGATATTTACTTTTGTCAGGCCCCTGGTGAGGATCGCGCCGTACCTTTTACCGGTTTATACAATCCTTCTTCTTGTTTTATATGCTTGTTTATCCTGGGCGTTTGAAGGATTGTTGGGGTATTTTATTTTCTGGGCGGCATTCTCTTTGAGCTTGCATCTTGTTTATTCCGCCAAGACTTTGCGCACCAAGAAAGAGGATGCCTTAAAAGCCAATTACCTTTTTGGGTTTTCGCTTATCTATATCATAAATATCTTTCTTCTTTCTTTGTGCCTTAGCGTTATTTTAAAGGGTTTTGATTTCGTGATTTTCTGCAGGAATTTTCTTGACCGGGCAGGGTTTATTTTCCAGAGGGCCTACGAACAGCTTTTCCTATTTAGAAAATAAGCTAGATAAAGATTTTTGCCCGCCATAAAGCGTTGGCGGGTGATAATTTATTTGAAATTTAAGTTTTATGATTATACCACCTCATAAGATATGCCAAAATTCTGTTCCATAATTTTGGCATATTCGGTGGTATTTCGCTAGATAAAAGATTCTTGTGCTCGTACTTCGCTTCGCGAAGTTTCGCTGGATAAAAGATTCTTGTGCTCTTACTGTGCTCTTACTTCGCTTCGCGAAGTTTCGCTAGATAAAAGATTCTTGTGCTCTTACTTCGCTTCGCGAAGTTTCGCTAGATAAAAGATTCTTGTGCTCAAGGAGAGGTACCGAAGTGGTCATAACGGGCCGCTCTCGAAAAGCGGTTGGGCCGTAAGGCTCACGTGAGTTCGAATCTCACCCTCTCCGTTTTTTCTTTCCTTGTGCGAGAAATTATCTGAAGATAATTTCTCGAAACATATAGAAAAAGAAAAAACGGCACTGGTGAGCCTCTGGCGAACCAGTGCCTTAATGACAAAGCCAGCAGCGAGTTAAGTATTTTGTTGTCGCCACTGGCGGCAAAAGGCGGATACTAAAACCACTGGTTTTGGTATCTTAGCAGACGTTAAACGGCCCGACAAGGTCCGTAGCGAGCGTAGTGTCTGCGATAGACTGGTTTCGGCGCCGCACCTTAATTTTTATATGTTAAAAAGTTTGAGTATTCGGGGATTAAAACTATTTTACGAGGAGGGCATGTATGGACAATGAAGTTATTGTAAATCTTTTCAAAGTTTTTCAGATATCATTGAGTTTTTTTATTCTTATCGGCGGGTCGTTTTTTCTGCTTCTCAGGGCAGAGGATTATGAAAGATTAGAAAGCCGGCTCTCTAAAGAAGTCGGCGGCATAAGAAAAATCTCCTTTCCCGCTTTAGAGAAGAATGTTTACGTTTTTCATCACTGGCTTTTGCGGCACAAGATTATATTTGCAGCGGTGTGCGTGTTGTGCGGCTTGGGGATCTTGATTTTCTTTTGGAATAGTTAGGATTATAGGAAATTCTGGTGGGGTGGCTGAGCGGTTGAAAGCGGCAGTCTTGAAAACTGTTGTGGGCGCAAGTCCACCCAGGGTTCGAATCCCTGCCCCACCGTTTTAGCCTTTGCATAGTTAAGTATATAGCGTAAATAAGATAACGTGTTATAATGTTAAAAAGGAGTTTAGTATAAACATGCCAGACAAGCAGTTAGAAGAATTTCTATCATTGGTAGAGGTGGATGATTTTGATAATATTTACAGCGTTGATATAAAAGACGGTAAATATTTCGGGTTTCCGCTAGGCTCTATTATAGAAGCCGAGAAGCGCCTAAGATCAGAGAAAGAAAATCCTCTGGCCTATTTTTCCATGGAATACGGCCTGGCAACAAGTTTTTATAATAGGTTCCAGTCTGTGCGTTTAACTGATTCCAGGAATAAAGTCGCAGAGCACGAAGTTTTCTCCAATTACCGCTTGGCAGATTATTTTTTCACTTTGAAACTGGATTCCCTGGAGGATCTTCCCATATATAGCGGAGGATTGGGGGTTTTAGCAGGGGATACTTTAAAGACTATGGCGGATTATCATCTTCCGGCGGTGGGAGTGGGGATATTATGGAATACCGGATATTTCCGCCAGAGGTTCTTTTTTAAATACGGCCAGTTCCCCGAGGCAATGCATTGGCACGCGCATTCGTATCCGGGGCTAGTTCCGCTAAAGAATAAAGTTGTTGTGTCTTTACGTAATTGCAACCTATATTTGAAACTTTGGAAATATTATGTCTATAGCTATAAGCATGATTATGTCATACCTTTGGTGCTTCTTGACGCGGATGTTCCGGAGAATGAAGGCAGTTTTCGCCGTTTGACCGACCAGTTATATAGAAGCGAAAGCCTGACCGCGCAAATTATGCAGAGGATCGTATTAGGTATGGGAGGGGCTCTTGCGGTAGATGAATTAAAGTATAAGATCAATACCTATCATATGAATGAAGGCCACGCGGTATTTGCTTTTGTGGGCAGGGCCCGCGGCGTCCCTGCCGACGGAATAAAAGAATTATCCCAGCATTTTGTTTATACCTGCCATACTCCGGTTGCCGCCGGGCATGACCGTTATCCTGTGAGCGATCTAAGCGCGATTCTTAAGAGCGAAGACTGCGCGTTAATAGAGGCATTGGGTAAAGAAAATAACGATACAGTAAACCTGACGCTACTTTCCATAAACGCATCCCGGGCAGTAAACGCGGTTGCCTTAAGCCATCAAAGAGTCATGCATCTGCAGTTTCCCCGTTATAAGGATAAGGTACAATATGTGACAAACGGCGTGCATTCTCACACCTGGATGTCGGATAGATTTAAGGCGCTTCTTGAGAAATATTCTTCATCCATTGGAGATGTTAGGGCAAATCCCATGGGATTAGATAAAACCAAGAAATTAGCCAGCGATATGAATTTCCGCTTTGATATCTGGCAGGCGCATCAGGAGAATAAAGCCGATTTCTGTAATATGCTTGAGAAATGGAAGATTAATAAAGATGTTTTAACTATTTGCTGGGCGCGCAGGATCGCTTCTTACAAACGCCCGGGGATGATCCTTCAAGACGCCCAGGCGCTTATTGATATCGCCAAGAAATTCGGCCCCTTGCAGGTAATCCTCGCCGGGAAAGCTCATCCAAAAGACAATCTGGGTTTTACCTATATTAATCAGCTGCTTGATAAAATAGACCAGCTTTCCGGATCGTATGACCTTTTTAAAATTGTTATGCTTGAGAATTACGGGATTTCTATTGCCAAGAAATTGATTTCAAGCGTGGATATTTGGCTTAATAACCCGCTGCCGCCTTTTGAAGCATCCGGCACAAGCGGCATGAAGGCGATTTTAAACGGCGTGCTTCAAGTTAGCACTCTTGACGGATGGGTGGTAGAGGCTGAAGATAAGGGGATAGGCAAGATCTTCGGTTATAGGTTTAACGGTACGGATATAGGCAACGAACATGATTTAAAGATGAATGAAGATTCTCGTCAGTTGTATGATGCCCTTGGGGAAATGGCGCGGATTTATTATACGACCAATAAAAAAGGGCAGGTCGATGTTTCCTCGCCCTGGATCGATATGATGATAAACTGCTTGTGCGCGGGGGCGTATTTCAATACCTACCGGATGCTGGATCAATATAAAGAGAAAATTTGGAAGCGTAAAGATTAAGGAGAGGTACCGAAGCGGTCGTAACGGGCGTGTCTGGAGAACACGTGAGTCGCAAGGCTCCGAGGGTTCGAATCCCTCCCTCTCCGTAAATTTTTTCTGACAAAGAAAAAATTTACGGATGCCGCAATGAGCATCACGAGGCGATAAGCCGAGTGAGCGAATGCGGCGCCGTACCTTAAATAAATGCTCTGCCGAACCGGAGTAATCCTAGCGAATGCGCCGCTGTACCTTAAATAAATGCTCTGCCGAACCGGAATCTAATTCCTATAATAACAGGGGGACGTCTCTATGATTTCACATGGTTTCATGATGGGGAAATAGAAACGCCCTTTTATTTTTATTTCTGGAAGCTTTACAATATTTCTTTTAGTGCTATAATTAAGGTATACCTGAGGAACAGGGAGGTATTCTGAATCCGAGGGGGTAATGAAAATAAAATTTTACCCCCAGCTTTGTTTTTTTAGGGCTCGGGGGTTTTTATTTGTTAGTAACCAAAAGAAAGGAATGGATATGGAAAAACATTTGGGAGCGGTAGTAGTTATCATCAAAAAAAGAGAAGAAGCAGCGCCTAAAGTGAATCAAATCTTAACTGAATTCGGCAAGATCATCATCGCCAGAATGGGCTTTCCTTATCATGAACGCAAAGTGAATGTGATCACTCTGATCGTGGACGGTACTACTGATGAAATCGGAGCACTGACCGGAAAGTTAGGGATGTTTAAGAGCGTGACCGTGAAAAGTACCCTGGCTAAGGTTTAAAAATATGCAGAATATTCTGGAACAAGCTAAGAATTGGAAGAAAGAAGTGATCAGGGAAGAAGAGAACGCCAAATATCTTAAAGGCGGCAGGTGTTTTATAGACGAACCGCAGATTGCGCGTTTGTTGGAAGCCAAGCGGAATGTTGACCCTGGCAAGATACGGGATATTATCCAGAAAGCTTTGGATGTTCAGACACTTGAGTTGGCGGAAACTGCGGCTTTGCTTAATGTGCAAGGCCAAGATTTATGGGAACAGATATTCCAGGCTGCCGCGCGCATCAAAAGAAAAGTTTACGACAACCGGATAGTGACTTTCGCGCCGCTTTACTGCTCAAGCTTGTGCGTGAATAATTGCGCCTATTGCGGGTTTCGCGGGGAGAATCAGGTTATTAAGCGCAGGAGATTAAGCCTTGATGAAGTGCGCAAAGAAGCAGAAGTGCTTGCTGGAAATCTGGGGCATAAGAGGCTGATTGTGGTTTTTGGTGAGCATCCTGCGTCGGGAGCGGATTATATCTGTGAAGTAATGCGCCAGATTTACGCGGTAAAAGTCAAGGCCCGCCGCGGCGAGGGGGCTATCCGCAGGGTAAATGTCAATGCCGCTTCTATGAGTATCGCAGATTATAAACAGGTCAAAGCCGCGGGGATAGGGACTTTCCAGATCTTTCAGGAGACTTATCATCGCCAGACTTATAGCCTGGTGCATCCCGCGCAGACCATAAAAGGCGATTACCTCTGGCGGCTTTATAGTTTGCACCGGGCAATGGAAGCCGGAATTGATGATGTGGCTATCGGAGCGCTGTTTGGGCTTTATGATTGGCGCTTTGAAGTAATGGGATTACTTTCTCATGCCCGCGACCTGGAAAGTTTTTTTGGTATTGGCCCGCACACCGTGTCTTTCCCCAGGCTTGAGCCGGCGGCAAATACCCCTTTTGTCAAAAATACCGGGTACTTGGTCAGCGATGAAGATTTTAAGAAATTAGTCGCAGTGTTGAGGCTGTCTATACCTTATGCCGGAATGATTGTTACCTGCAGGGAAAACCCTTCAGTGATGCGGGAAGTTATAGCCATGTGCACCCAGCGTGATGCTTCTTCCAAAGTCGGTATCGGAGCCTACAGCGAACGCGGGGACACGCAGGAGGAAAATATCCAGCAGTTTATTTTAGGCGACAGCCGCTCGCTTGATGAGGTGATCTGCGATCTGGCGTCAATGGGATATATTACTTCTTTTTGCACTGCCGGTTACCGCTGCGGAAGAACCGGGGATAATATTATGGGTATGTTAAAAAGCGGCAAAGAGGGGTGTTTGTGTAAATTGAACGCGGTTTTGACTTTTCAGGAATGGCTGGAAGATTTTGCAAGCGATGATACCAGGAAGATGGGTGAAGGATTGATTGCCCGTGAAATCGCCGAAATTGAAAAAAGGGTGCCGGCTGATTTTTCTTCCAGTATTTTAAATTCTTTTAAAGAATATCACCGCCGGATAAAAAACGGCGAGCGCGACTTGTGTTTTTAAAGGTGAATATGGAATATCGCAGAGAAAAAGATTCGCTTGGTGAAATGAAAATCGCCTCAGGTGTTTATTGGGGAATCCATACTCAAAGGGCGCTGGAGAATTTCCCGCTTACCGGGCAAAAAGTAAATTTTTCCTTGATCAAGGCTTATTGCCTGGTGAAAAAAGCCTGCGCCCAGGCAAATCGCGAATTAAAACTTCTGGATGATCAAAAAGCTGGCGCGATCATTCAGGCTTGCGATGAAATTGCAGAGGGGAAATTTATTGAATCCTTTCCGGTTGATGCTTTGCAAGGCGGCTCCGGAACATCTACCAATATGAATGTGAACGAAGTTTTGGCTAATCGCGCGATTGAAATCTTGGGCGGAAAAATTGGCGATTATACTTTGGTCAATCCGATCCAGGACGTTAATCTCAATCAATCTACCAACGACACATATCCTACAGCTTTAAAGATTGCGGCTATCTTTAAATTCCGGGAATTAAGCGCACAGATCGCCGGGCTTCAGGGAGTTTTTCAGAAAAAAGAAAAGGAATTCGCTAAGGTTGTTAAAATCGGCCGGACCGAATTACAGGAAGCTGTTCCCATAACTTTGGGTTTGGAATTTAGCGCCTTTAGCGAGGCTGTTGCCCGCGACCGCTGGAGGGCTTTTAAATGCGAAGAGCGCTTGCGTTTGGTTAATATCGGCGGGACCGCGGTAGGCACAGGTTTAACCGCGCCGCGCAGTTATATTTTCTTAGTCATAGAAACCCTGCGCCAGGCGACCGGCCTTGGCTTGGCAAGAGGCGAGACAGTGCTTGACCAGACCGCCAACAGCGATAGCTTTGTGGAGGTTTCCGGAATATTAAAAGCCCATGCTTCAAATTTAATAAAAATTTCCCATGACCTGCGCTTGTTGAATCTTTTGGGAGAGATTTCTCTAGCCAAAGCGCAAGCCGGCTCTTCAATTATGCCGGGGAAAATTAATCCGGTGATCTTGGAAGTAGTTGCGCAAGCCGGGATGAAAGTTATTGCTAATGACCTTATTATCACTCAATCCTGTTCTTCAGGAAGCCTGCAGATAAATGAGTTTATGCCCTCTATTGCTCAGGCATTGCTTGAGTCGCTGGATGTTTTAATCAATACAAACCGTATATTTGCCGCGCACGCCTCCGGGATAATCGCCAATCCGGAAAAATGCCTCTGGTATTTTAACAGAAGCCCGGCGATTGTTACCGCTTTATTGCCTTATATCGGTTACGATAGAGCGCAAGCGCTTCTTGATGAATTCAGAAAATCCGCGAAAGAAGACCTGCGCTTGTTTCTTGAGGAGAAACTGGGGAAGCAATTGATAGATAAGGTATTTGATCCGTATAACCTTATTTCTTTAGGCTACAAACAAGATGAAAAAAACTCCTAAATCACTGCGTTTGCATATTGGTATCTTCGGCAGGACTAATGTCGGCAAATCAAGTTTCCTGAACCTGGTTGCCGGGCAGGATATTGCTATCACATCTTCTATCGCCGGAACTACTACCGATGTGGTGGAAAAAACAATGGAATTATTGCCGGTGGGGCCAGTTGTGTTTCTGGATACTGCCGGGCTTGATGACAGCTCGCTTCTGGGCGAGGCAAGGCTTAAGAAAACCCGCAAGGTCTTTGACCGTTCGGATGTGATTGTGCTTTTAACAGAAGCGGGAAACTGGGACGCTTATGAGAATCAGGTTGTTGAAGAGGCCCAAAAAAGAAAAATTCCGCTTATCGCGGTTGTGAATAAAACTGATCTGAAAGCGCCTGATGAGGAATTTCTTTCCGGGATAAAAGTGCCGCGGGTTATTTCCTGTTCCAGCCTGGACCTTGCCAATCGCGATAAATACCTGAACGCCTTGAAAGAGCATATCCTTAATGTCTGCCCGGATGAATTTCTGAATCCGCCGCCTTTAATTGGAGACCTTCTTCCTGCCGCAGGATTGGCGGTTTTGATCGTTCCGATAGATTTACAGGCGCCTAAGGGCAGGCTTATCTTGCCGCAGGTGCAGGCAATCCGCGATGCCTTGGATAATGATTCAGGGGTTGTGGTAGTTAAGGAAAGGGAATACGCCGCAGTGCTTGATAAATTAAAAAATCCTCCAGATATTGTGGTCTGTGATTCCCAAGTGGTGTTGAAGATGGTTGCCGATACGCCGGTTAATGTTAAATGCACGACTTTTTCCATTCTCTTTTCCCGTTACAAAGGAGATTTGATTGAGGCTGCCCGCGGCGCGGCAGTCATTGAAAAGCTTAAACCCCAAGATAAGGTTTTGATTTCCGAGGCCTGCAGTCATCACGCCATTGAGGACGATATCGGCAGGGTCAAGATCCCCAGGTGGCTGCGCCAATATATAGGAGGGGATATCCAGATTGATGTTTCTTCCGGAAAAGATTATCCGGAGAATTTAAGCGAGTATAAATTAGTCATTCACTGCGGAGGTTGCATGCTGACTCGCAGGGAAATGCTTTTTCGTATCCAGAAGGCCAAAGAGGCAGGCGTGGCTATCACTAATTACGGCATGGCAGTATCGGTTGTGCAGGGAGTGATCAAGCGCACGCTCTCGCCGTTCCCTGCGGCCCTGGACGCTTACCAGAGCCAACTCGCAGGGAAGATAACAGCTAATAAGTAATATGGAAAAAATAAGATATGAGCTTGACCCGTATAATAGGATAACGGTTAAGAACAGCGCCTTGCGCGGATCAAGAAAGGTTTTAGACGGGCAATTCAAGATATCCAGCCAAAATATTTTATCTTACCATGTAAAATATCCTGTTCCTAAAGGAGTAAAATCCCCGCATCAACTGAAATTAAAAGGTATCTGGTCTTTAACAGAAGATCACAAGCTGCGCCTTACCTTGGACCAGTCAAAAAGGGAAACTTTTGGCCAGCAGTTGACCTTGCAGGGTGAAATACTGGATGTCAAAAGTAATTCGCTTCTTTTTGCGGTTACCACTCATACAAAAAACGGCATGACTTCGCTTTATACCTTAGAGCTTTCCGGCTGCTGGCAGGTGGATAAGCGCAACCGGCTTACTTTTGAAGTAGATAAGGGGCAAGGCGAATCTGATATTCTGGTTTTTCAAGGAGCATGGGAAATAAATGAAAAATACCAGATCATCTATTCTTATCAAAGAAAGAATCTGGTTCGCAGAAACAAAGATATCCATACTCTTATTTTTAAAGGGTATTGGGACATCAAAGATAAGGCGAGATTATCTTATGTTTTAGACGCGGATTCAGGCTCGGCATTTGATTTTCGTATAAGCGCAGGCTTGTTTAAAGACGGATTTATTAAATATGAATTGGGTATCGTACTATCGCGCAAGAATAATCCGCTCAAGCGCGTAGTTACTCTGTTTGGCCAATGGAAGATAAAGGAAGACATAGGTTTGGTTTTTGAAGTGCGCTGCGGCGAAAGGAAAATACAGGAAATTGTTTTTGGCGCAGAGGCCAAGCTTAGAGATAAAGGCACAGTATCATTTAAGCTTAGGAACAGCTTGAATAAGAAAATATGCGCTGAGTTAGAACTGTCGCGTGATATTTTTAAAGGAAACGGGCAGATTTATTTGCGCCTTCTTGCGGAAAAGAAAGAAAAGGCTGTGCTTATTGGCGCGGGGTGGAGATGGTAAAAGGGGCGCTTTAATGGAATTGCCCCCTTTATTTCTTGTGTAACTTATAGTATAATATTCAATTATGGCTAAGAGAGAAATCACTATTTTAACCGGCGGGGCAGGATTCATCGGAAGTTGCTTCTTGTGGAAGCTTAACCAGCAGGGAGTAAGCGATATTATCGTTGTGGATAACCTTGATTCAGGCGATAAGTGGAAGAATCTTTCCGGAAAGAAGTTTATTGATTATATCCAGAAGAATGATTTTCTGGATATTTTAGAGTCTGGGAAACTGCCTGAAATAAAAACAGTTGTTCACATGGGCGCCTGCAGTTCAACTATCCTTAATGACGCCTCTTATTTTTTAAAAAACAACTACGAATATTCCAAGCGGCTTGCTTTGTGGGCGTTCTCTCATAAGGCCAAGTTTATTTATGCTTCATCAGCAGCGACTTACGGAGACGGCTGTTTAGGCTATGATGATGCCGAAAAATCTTTGTCAGGTTTACAGCCGCTTAATATTTACGGTTACACCAAACACCTCTTTGATCTGTGGCTGTTGCGGAATGATCTACTTAAGAAAGCTGTGGGATTAAAGTTTTTCAATGTCTTTGGCCCAAATGAATACCATAAAAAAGAGATGATGAGTGTTATCTGCAAGCGTTTTGATGAATTAAAAGAGGGCAAGTCAATGCGGCTTTTTAAATCTTATTGCGAAGGTTATAAAGACGGTGAGCAGAAAAGGGATTTTATTTACGTCAAAGACGCTGTTGAAGTCATGTATTATTTTTATAAGAATCTAGATAAGACAGGAATTTATAACTTAGGTACCGGAAAAGCGCGCAGTTGGAACGATGTGGCGCTTTCCATGTTCTCGTCTTTAGGAAAATCCCCAAAAATAGAATATATTGAAATGCCGCCTGAAATAAAGGGGCAGTATCAATATTATACTCAAGCCAAGATGGATAAATTAAGCGCCTGCGGGTGTAAACATAAATTCACTTCACTTGAAGAAGCAATAAAAGATTATACTTCTTATCTGGACAAAAAAACTTATCTATAGGTTGAGCAAGACAGGCGGCTCTGTGATTCCTGATAACGGAAGAATGAGAACCGCCTTTTCTAGTTCAGTAGACGCTTTAGCTAAACCGATGTGGGATAATGATTTACAAATAAAATCCGGGTATGATTAGAGAGGAAAACTAAACATGGCGAATTTTTCTTTTGATATTGTTTCGGAAGTTGACTTGCAGGAAATGGATAACGCGGTGAATCAGGCAACCAAAGAGCTTGCCCAGAGGTATGATTTTAAGGACAGTAAGGCCTCGATTGTCTTTGACCGTAAGGAAAAACTGGTTACTTTAGTTGCGGATAATGATTTTAAACTTCGGGCGCTTACCGATATGCTGGTTACTCGTATGGCCAAGCGCGGGATATCATTAAAGTCTCTGAAATTTAATGACCCGGAAAAAGCTTTCGAGGGTTATTTACGTCAGAAAGTAGAAATCAATATGGGTATTGATAAGGAGAGAGCAAAAGAGTTAAATACGATCATTAAGAATTTGGGCCTAAAAGTGCAAACCCAAATTGAAGGCGAGAAAATAAAGGTATCCTCAGCTAAAAAAGATGATTTACAGCAAGTTATCGCGCACTTAAGGACTCTTGATTTTTCCCTGCCGTTAGCTTTTGGAAATTATCGTTAAGAATGTTAATGCGTAAGAAAAATAATCTTACTCAAGAAGAAATATCAGCGAACATAGCATTCGTTCAGGCTCTAGCCCAAGACAGCTCGCAATTGATGCTTCTTTCCCAGCAGCAACGTGTTGCTTTGATGAAAGCCGCTGGTCGTTTAGCTTATCCAGACAGAAATGAGATTAAGAAGCGCAATAAGGATATTAAGCAAGCCAAGACTCAAAGGGTGCTGAAGTTGGAACGCTTTGCCCGGGCAAATACCGGCATCCGCAAGGCCAGAGAAGAAGCTGTTTTTAGCGCGCCAAAAATAATTACTCAAGAAAATATTGATCCGAAACACTTTAGCGAATTAAAATCTCCCCGGAATTGTTATATCTGCAAAGCCGAATATAAAAAACTGCATTTTTTCTATGATTCTATGTGCCCATCTTGCGCGGAATTTAATTATCAAAAAAGGTTTCAGACCGCGCCTCTTGAGGGGAAGACTGCTTTAATCACTGGTTCGCGCTTAAAGATCGGTTATCAGGCAACATTGATGATGCTTCGCGCAGGGGCTAAGGTTGTTGCCACAACTAGATTTCCCATTGATTCGGCTTTAAGATTTTCCAAAGAAGAGGATTACGCTAAGTGGGCAGATCGTTTGCATATTTATGGATTAGACTTGCGCCACATCCCAAGTGTTGAGCTTTTTTGCTCTTATATTCAACAAAAATATGACCGGCTTGATATTTTAATCAATAACGCCGCCCAGACTGTGCGCCGGCCGCCGGGATTTTACGCGCATCTTATGCAAAATGAGAATTTAAATTTTCAAGATTTACCTGAAAGAACGCGAATGCCTTTGGCGCATTTTGAAGAATGCAAAAGCAGGCTTGATGCGCCAAAAGAATCCAACCTTCCTGTAGCTTGGGACGGGAAAATAACCGGTGTGGGATTGCGCGCCTCGGCGAAACTTTCGCAAATACCTTATTCCTATGATCAGGGTTTGGCGGTGGAAGAAGTTTTCCCTGTTGGGAAGCTTGATGCGGATTTACAGCAGGTGGATTTGCGTAAGGTTAATAGCTGGCGTTTGCGTTTGGGCGAAGTTCCTACCGCCGAGATGCTGGAGCTGCAGTTAGTTAATTCTATCGCGCCATTTGTTTTGTGTAATAAATTATCCAATATGATGAAACGCGATAATACCGGATGCAAACATATTGTGAATGTTTCGGCGATGGAGGGGAAATTTTTCCGCTTTGAAAAAGATTCGCGCCACCCGCATACGAATATGGCCAAGGCCGCCTTAAATATGTTGACGCACACTTCTTCCGGTGATTTGGCAAAATATGGAATTTTTATGAATGCGGTGGATACAGGATGGGTGACTGATGAGGACCCGGCAGCATTGGCTGCTTACAAAAAAGAAAAACATGATTTCCAGCCGCCGTTAGATATTGTGGACGGAGCGGCAAGGGCGTGCGATCCATTTTTTCACGGAATCTTAAGTGGTGAACATTGGTGCGGAAAGTTTTTAAAAGATTATTTTCCCATTGATTGGTGATAGGGGGCTGTAGGAGCGATGAATAGAAAACAGGCCGCACCTTTATTTATTTTTCTTATCAGCCGGATACTTTTGCTATCGGCAGTTTATGCCGCATTTGCCTGCAGTATGCATAATTTAGGAGCGCCCTTGAGCCTGGATGCATGGCTGCGACATTGGGCGCGGGCTGATAGCGGGTGGTATTTCTCTATCGTAGAAAACGGCTACTCCTATGTTCCCTCGGGCCGCTCGAATATTGTTTTCTTCCCGCTATACCCCATGCTGGTTTTCTTTTTTAATCTCTTTTTTCATAACCTTGCGCTTACCGCAGTTATAATCTCAAATGCCTGTTTTTTACTGGCGCTGGTTTTTCTATATAAACTTGTGCAGCAGCAATTTGGTGAACGCGCGGCCTGGGATTCTACCTTGCTGTTGGCGCTTTTCCCTTTTTCATTTTTTTATTCTACCGCTTACGCTGAATCATTATTCCTGCTTTTGGCAGTATTAAGTTTTTATTATGCGGAAAGAGACAACTGGGGTAAGGCGGCTTTATCCGCGATGTTTTGCTCTGCCAGCAGGGCTGTCGGGCTTTTCCTGTTGCCGGCTTTGATCCTGCGTTATCTGGAAAAGATTGAGTTTGACCGCAGAAGGATAAGGGCAAATTTTTACTGCCTTTTGATTATTCCGCTGGGGTTTTTATTTTATATGGGTTATCTTTGGATGAGGTTCGGGACAAATCCTTTATTTATGCTGCGTTCTACTGAACTAGCCTGGGAAAGGGGCCTGTTTAACTTCAGCCGCTTGAATTATGCCTTTAGTAATTTTCTGGCCGATGACAAGGCCATTCTTTATCTTTTCTACGTTATCTTAACGCTTTTTTTTATTTTTTCACTGAGGAATGTCCTGCGCTATTTAAAGGCCGGGTATGCGTTGTTTGCTTTTTGTCTGATCATCACGCCTGTTTTAACCAGTTTGCAATCTATGGGCAGGTTCTTAAGTGTGATTTTTCCCTGTTTCATTGCCATTGCCTGCGCTTGTCGTTTTCGGTTACTGCTTTATGTTTTTTATGTTTTCTGCGCAGTTATGCTCTGTGCCTTCGGCATATATTTTATGCTCGCAGGCAGGCTCTATTAAGCCGGCATAAATAGTTGTTAAAACAATATGAGGGGGATATAATGTGTAAGGAGAACATCGCTTGTGCCAAGGTGAGATAGGCAAAGGTATAATAAATTAGATATAAGCTTAAGGTGTTAATAAATCGTCACCCGGAATTGTTTTGTAATTATTTGTGTTGCATGAGGTTAGCTAAAGCGTCTACAATATGATAAAAGAAATGATGGCGCGGTTGGGGGTGCGGGAGAGTGACTTGGAAGAGAAATTTATCCGCGCTCAAGGCCCCGGCGGTCAGAATGTGAATAAAGTCGCTACTTGTGTTTTCTTGCGTCATATCCCAACTGGTATTGAAGTTAAATGCCAGCAAGAACGCTCGCAAGCTCAAAATCGCTTTCTCGCCCGCAGGATTTTGTTAAAGAAAATTGAATCCCAAGTTTTGGGCGAGCTTTCCGAAGAGAAAAAACGCATTGAGAAAATCCGCAGGCAAAAGCGTAAGAGATCGCGCCAGGCGAAACTAAAGGTTTTAGAGGCAAAACGCAGGCATTCACAGAAGAAATCCCTGCGCGCCAAGGTCCGAGATAGCAACGAGTAAGCGCTTGACATTAGCAGGGGTTTTATGTATAGTCTTTAAGACTCCACAGGGGTGGAGTAGCCATGAAAAAATGCCCGTTTTGCGCGGAAGAAATTCAAGATGAAGCTATAAAATGCAAGCATTGCGGCAGTATGCTGGAGGAAAAGCCGCAGGTGCCTTGGTATCTTAAGACTTCAATATTGGTTACCGCTTTTTTATGCGTGGGCCCTCTTGCCTTGCCGCTATTGTGGCTAAATCCCAGGATAAGCCAAAGAAATAAAATCATCGTCACTGTTATTGTCGCAGTTATATCTTATATTCTATGGGTTTTGTCGGTTCAGGCGTTCAAATCAATAGAGTCTTATTATAAAATAATGTTTAAAGAAATAGGGATGTAGATATGCACCCCGGTCGGCCAGGTGTGTAATTATTAGGCAACACCCGGCGCTTATTTGAATTGCGCCGGTGTGCCTTTTCTAGGCAAGGAGGGAATTTTATGCCGCGGCGTTCGGACATCAAGAAAGTATTGATCATTGGTTCTGGGCCAATAATTATCGGACAGGCGTGCGAATTTGATTATTCCGGCACCCAAGCCTGCAAGGCCTTGAAAAAAGCCGGTTACGAAATAGTTTTAGTTAACTCTAATCCGGCCACCATCATGACTGATCCGGAAATGGCGGATAAGACTTATATTGAGCCTTTGACCCCGGAATGTCTAGAGAAAATCATCGCCAAAGAAAAACCCGACGCCTTATTGCCAAATCTAGGCGGTCAGACTGGATTGAACCTTGCCTCAAGCCTTTCTAAATCCGGAGTATTAAAGAAATACGGTGTAGAAGTTATCGGGGTTAAAGCCGATGCCATTGAGCGCGGCGAGGACAGGGAAGTTTTTAAAGAGACTATGAAAAATTTGGGGATTCCTGTTCCTCGCTCAGAGATTGCCTTAAGCGTGGAAGAGGCGCAGAAAATCGCCGAGAAACTTTCCTATCCGGTTGTAGTGCGCCCGGCATACACTATGGGCGGCACAGGAAGCGGGATCGTTTATAATGTGGAGGAGCTTCAGGTTGTTGCCCAGCGCGGCTTGAACTTAAGTTTAGTGCATCAGGTATTAATTGAAGAAGCAGTGATCGGCTGGGAAGAGCTTGAGCTTGAAGTGGTGCGCGACCAGAAAAATCAAAAAATAACGGTTTGTTTTATTGAAAATATTGACGCTATGGGGGTACATACAGGGGATAGTTTCTGTGTAGCTCCTATGTTGACCGTGCCGCAAGCATTGCAGAAAAAGATGCAGGAACTCTCTTACAAGATCGTTGATGCTATCGGAGTTGTGGGTGGGACAAACATACAATTCGCGCATAATAAAAAAGACGGGCGCCTAGTGGTCATTGAGATTAATCCGCGCACTTCGCGTTCGTCAGCTTTGGCCTCTAAGGCAACCGGATTTCCTATTGCTATGGTTTCTACGAGGCTAGCCGCGGGATTTAATCTGGACGAGATCCCTTATTGGCGCGACGGGACACTAGAAAAATACACTCCAAGCGGAGATTATGTGGTCATAAAATTCTCGCGTTGGGCTTTTGAGAAGTTCCCTAAGGCCAAAGATGTTTTAGGCACCCAGATGAAGGCCGTGGGCGAGGTAATGAGTATCGGGAAGACTTTTAAAGAGGCATTTCAGAAATCTATCCGCTCTTTAGAAATTGGTAGATATGGCTTAGGAGGCGCCAATAATTTTAAGGACCTTTCGCTTACTGAATTAAAGTCGCGCCTTGCTATGCCTTCAAGCCAGCGTGTTTTTCTTATGTATGAGGCCTTACGAAAAGGCATAAGCGTTGAGGAATTATATTCCATGACTCACATCGGAGAATGGTTTATCAAAGAGATGAAAGAGCTTGTGGAATTTGAAGAAAAACTTCTTTCTTCTGCATGGGAGAAGTTACCCGATAGCGATTTGATAAAAGCCAAAGAATGGGGTTTTTCTGACCGCTACATCGCCAAGCTTTATAATATCAAAGAAAAAATTGTGCGCCAGCGTCGTCTGAAATTAGGCAAACACGTGCGCTATGAAAAAGTCCCGGTAAGTGGTGTTGAAGATGCTGCCTATTATTATTCTACTTACAGCCCCGGAAAAGACGAAGTAGAGGTATCCAAAAATAAAAAGATCATGATCTTAGGCGGTGGGCCAAACCGCATTGGACAGGGCATTGAATTTGATTACACCTGTGTGCACGCGGCGTTTGCCCTTCGCGACGCTGGGTATGAATCTATAATGATCAATTGCAACCCGGAAACAGTTTCTACGGATTATGACACTTCTAATAAACTTTATTTTGAGCCTTTGACTGTGGAAGATGTTTTGGCAATTTATGAAAAAGAAAAGCCAGAAGGGGTGATTGTGCAATTCGGGGGACAGACTCCGCTTAATATTGCGCAGGAATTAAAAGAATCCGGCGTAAAGATCTTAGGCACCACTCCGGAAAGTATTGCTTTTGCCGAGGACAGAGAGCTTTTCCGTCAGAAAATGATTGAGCTTGATATTCCGCAACCGGAAAGCGGCACTGCGCGTTCCTTAGATGAGGCAGTTGCCATTGCCGGGCGCATTGGTTATCCTTTGATGGTCAGGCCGTCGTTTGTCTTGGGTGGCCGTGGTATGCAGATAATTTACGACCAGCAAATGCTTACTAAATACGCTACTGAAGCAATACAAGTCAGACCCGAATATCCCATGTTAATAGATCGTTTTCTAGATAACGCGCTTGAAACAGAAGTGGACGCTCTTTGCGACGGGAAAGAGACTTTTGTTGCGGCAGTAATGGAGCATATTGAATACGCCGGCGTTCATTCGGGAGATTCTGCCTGCGCTATTCCTCCGCGCACGATCAAAGAAGAGCATTTAAAGATCATCCGCGATTACACCGATAAAATAGCTTTGACTTTGGGAGTGGTGGGTTTGATGAATATTCAATACGCAATCTGCAATGATAAAGTTTATATTTTAGAGGCAAACCCGCGCGCTTCGCGCACAGTGCCTTTGGTAGCAAAAGTTACCGGGTATCGCATCGCGCGCATTGCCACAGATCTTATGCTGGGAAAGAAACTCAAAGATTTTCCGGAATTGCTAAAGAAGCGCAAGATCACCTGGACTGGAGTAAAAGAAGCAGTGTTTCCATTTAACATGTTTCCGGAGGTTGATCCTGTATTGGGCCCGGAAATGAAAGCAACCGGAGAAGTCATGGGCATGGCTGATACTTTTGGCGCCGCGTTTTACAAAGCGCAGGAAGCCGCCGGATTTAAACTGCCCCTTAAAGGAAGTATACTTTTGACGGTAAATGATAAAGATAAACCAGAGCTGCTGGATATTGCTAAGCGTTTGAAGAAATCCGGGTTTAATATTCTTTCCACCACAAGTACAAGCGCGTTCTTGGAAAAGAATGGGATTGAAAACACGCTTATTAAAAAACTTCATGAGGGCAGGCCCAATATTACCGACGCCATAAAAAACAGCCAGATACAGGCAGTCATTAATACTCCCGCCGGAAGAGACAGCAAATTTGACGATAGTTATATAAGGATTATGGCTATTCAACTTAAAATTCCTTATATTACTACCATGGCCGCAGCGCGGGCAAGTATTGAAGCAATTGAAGAAGCGCTAAGGGGGTGCCTTGCCCCAAAGGCTTTACAGGAATATCACAGCCTGTAAAATATGACAGCTTTTATAAGTTCTTTGATTTTTGTGGTTTTGGCTGAGACCGGAGATAAAACCCAGCTTTTGGCAATGGCCTTTGCCGCGCGCTATAACGCTGGCAAAGTATTACTCGCGGTCTTTATCGCCACCATTCTCAACCATTCCTTGGCGGTAATAACAGGGCGTTTTTTAACTACTGTTATCCCCATGGGGGTTATTTCTTTTTTAGCTTCCTTTTCATTTATTATCTTTGGCCTGTGGACTTTGCGTGGCGATGAATTGCATGGCGAAGATAAGAAAAAAAGTAAGTTTGGTCCGGTTGTCACAGTGGCAATCGCGTTTTTCCTTGCAGAGATGGGGGATAAAACGCAGTTAGCCACAATCAGTTTGGCAATTAAATATCAGAACATGCTTGGTGTTCTTATGGGCACCACATGTGGCATGCTCATTGCAGATGCCTTTGGTATTATCGTCGGAGTTGTGATGCGCAAGCATATTCCGGAGAAGACAATTAAGTGGATAAGTGCAGTTATTTTTATATTGTTTGGGATTATGGGAATATTAAATTGTTTTTAGGTACCTTTGCCTATTTGAAGGCAAAGTATGCCGCTTTCTGCGGCAGCATATTGAAAGGACAGGTATAAAATGAATATTTTTGTAGGGAATTTATCATTTGACGCGAAAGAGACAGATGTCTATCAGGAATTTATGGCGCATGGAAAAGTTTCTTCCATTGTGATTGTGATGGACAAAAAAGGCAAGCACTCGCGGGGATTTGGTTTTGTGGAGATGCCCGACGACGAAGAGGCGCGCAGGGCAATTGAGGCGTTAAACGGAAAAGAAATTTTAGGAAGAGCCATAAATGTCATGCCGGCATTGCCTAAGAAGCCGGAAAGAGAAGTTCCGAAAGAAAAGAAGCCGCATCACGAATACCAACGCCCAGAGCATAAAGAGTTGCATCCTAAGGCGTTTACTTTTGAAAGAACAGGTGAATATAAGAAAGGCAGGCGCACCCGCAGTTTTATGATGCGCCGGGCCGAATCAGGAATTACCGGACCTATGCCCGAAAGGAAATTTAAAGAAAATCCCATGCGTTGGCGCAAGAAGGCGCCATATTCTAAACCGTGGGAGAAAAATCGAGGAGAAAAGCCGCCTGAAGGACAGGCGCGGCCGTGGCAAAAACGCGAAGGCACAACAAGCAACAGGCCCCCGTGGCAAAAACGCGAAGGCACAACAAGCAACAGGCCCCCGTGGCAAAAACGCGAAGGCGCAACAAGCCGCCCGCCTTGGCAGAAATCCGAAGATAAAACCGGCCTTTGGCAGAAACGCGAAGGCCCGGTTAAGCCGTGGCAAAAGAAAGAGGGCGCGCGCAGGCCGTGGCAAAGAAGCGAAAGTGCAGGCGCTCCAGCAAGCAAGCCATGGGTAAAGCGCGAAGGCACAACAAGCAACAGGCCGCCGTGGCAGAAACGCGCTAGTGGGGTTGTTCGTAAGAGGAAATTTTCTAGGTAAAATATTTATTGCTTAACTTATTGTAAAAGATATAATTAGATAAACAAACATAACCCTTATTTATATGGCTAAAATCCTGATCATTGAAGATGAAGTTGATGTAAATGCTGTTTTATCCAAAAGGCTGCACGCTGCGGGCTTCCAAGTTTTGGCAGCCTTGGATGCTTATCAAGGGCTTTCTTCCAGCATTAAAGAAAGGCCGGATTTGATCATTCTGGACCTTATGATCCCTTCAGGCGGTGGGATATCTGTCTTAAAAAATCTTAAGCTCTCTTCGCAGACGATGAGTATCCCGGTTGTTATATTATCCGGTATGTCTGATCCGCAATACAAGGATATCGCCAAACAAGAAGGCGCAGAGGTTTATGTTGAAAAACCTTATGATTGGGAATCGCTTCTTGGCATTATAAGGGAAGTTTTAGGTAAAAATACCGCATAGTATGCCCAATTTAGCGGAATTCTTGCTCAACGAAAATCTTATCACCGCTAGTCAATTAAACGACGCTAAGACCAAGCAGATCGGCGCTAAGAAACCCATACAGGAATTATTAGTGGAGATGGGTTTTATAAGCGAAGAAAATATCCTTGCCGCATCATCGAGATTTTTTAAGCTTCCGATAATAGATATTTCCCAGGAAAAAATCGATCCAGCCGCAACAAAGCTTCTTCCCTATGCGATTGCCCGCAGGCACGGGGTTTTTCCTTTGCGCAAAGAAAATGATAATTTAGCCTTGGCAATAAGCGACCCGCAGGATGTGCTGGCTATCGATGACATAAAAATGGCCGTTCCCGCAGTTAAATTGCAGCTTGTTTTTGCTGCTAGAAGTCAAATAACAAAATTAATAGACACGCATTATAATTCGGATGATTCGGTATATGACATATTGAAAAATTTTCATGAATCCGAGCAGCTGCAGCTTATTCAGGACAGTGTTCCTGAAGATTATTCTGATGTGTCTGTAAAATACGAGAATTCTCCGGCAATAAGACTTGCTAATATTATTTTATCCGACGCCATCAAGGCGCGCGCCTCAGATATCCACATAGAGCCTAAAGAAAAGATTTCTATTATTCGCTATCGCGTGGATGGCGACTTGAGGAATATACTTGAGATCCCGATTAATTTTCATTTGTCGTTATCTGCCAGGATCAAGATCCTCGCGCATCTTGATATTGCGGAGAGCCGCAAGCCCCAAGACGGTAGGATCAAGGTTACTTTAGGTAATAGACAGATCGATCTTAGGGTTTCGATTTTGCCTGCTTTTTACGGAGAGTCTATCGCGATCAGGATATTGGATCCGCAGGAAGCAAGAAAACCTTTAGATCAAATTGGGCTTTCCACAAGAGAAGTTCAGATGTTAAAAGAAACGCTTAAGAAACCGCAAGGAATGAATTTAGTCACTGGGCCGACAGGCTCTGGAAAGACCACGACTATTTACGCGGCCTTGAATTTTGTCAAGACCGAGGCCAAGAATATTATTACCATAGAAGATCCCATTGAGTACCTTATTGACGGGGTCAATCAAATGCAGGTTAATCTTGCCAAGGATGTCACTTTTGCCAATGGACTAAGGAATATCCTGCGCCAAGATCCTAATGTGATTATGGTCGGAGAGATCCGCGACCGCGATACCGCGGATATCGCCTTTCGTTCGGCATTGACCGGCCATCAGGTTTTTTCTACAGTGCACACTAATAGCGCCATAGCTACTGTGACCCGGCTTTTAGATATAGGCCTGCAGCCGTATATCATAGCTTCATCGTTAAATATAATCATCGCACAGCGTTTGATCAGGATTATCTGTCCTCATTGTAAAACCGAAGATGCGCCGCTTGCTGATATCAAGGAAAAATTAATGCCTTATATTCAGGAATTAAACATCACGAAATTTTATAGGGGCAAGGGATGTGAAAAATGCGCTTTTTCCGGTTATTTGGGCCGCACCGGAATATTTGAGTTAGTTATTATCAATGATAGGTTAAAACAGTTAATAAGTCAGAAAGTCAATGAGGACAGCCTGTTTCAGGAGGCAAAAAATAGCGGTATGGTGCCTTTGTTAAAATCCGGGATGCAGAAAGTAGCTGATGGGGTTACGACTTTAGAAGAAGTAATCAAGGTAGTCGGAATAAGCCAAGAGGAGCAGTTGTCGCAGAAATCCAAGAAAACCGGGCAGGTCTTTAAGATTTTGATTGCTGATGATGAAGAAGATATTTTGCAGGTCTTGCAAAGAAGGCTCTTGGCTGCCGGATACGAAGTGGACATGGCTCGCGACGGGGGCGAGCTTGTGGAGTTAGCGTACAAGCAAAAGCCGGATTTAATTATTTCTGATGTAACAATGCCTAAGGTAAACGGTTTTGAAGCGGTGAAGAAATTGCGTTCCAGTCTTCAGACTGCTTCTGTTCCAGTAATAATTTTGACCGCGCGCCAGGATAAGGAAAGCGAAATCGCCGGGCTTGATTTCGGAGCAGATGATTATATTACTAAGCCTTTTGATGCGGATAAAATCTTGGCGCGTGTAAAGATGCTTTTAAGAAGGAAAGAGGCATAAGATGGATGACCTAGAGCGCAGGGGATTGGAAGATCGTTTAAGAAAAAGCCATGACGCATGGGACAGGACCTTTAACGCTATTTCAGACACGATCTTAATAATTGATAAGAACCATACAATAGTCAAGGCCAATAAAGCGGCTTTGGATCTTTTGCAGAAAACTTATGATCAGATTGTAGGAATGAAATGCTTCGAAGTGATGCATAAATCTAATAGCCCTTGGCATTTATGTCCCTTAGAGAAAACTAACGCTGATCATTTTGCGCATGTAGAAGAAGTTAATGACCCGGCAATAGGTTTTCCTCTGCTAGTGACTACATCTCCCATTTTTGATGAAAATAATGAATATGCTGGAGTTGTGCACGTTGCTAAGGATATAAGCGAGCGCAAGAAAATAGAGGATGAGCTACACAAAAGGATAGAGGCCTTAGAGCGTTTTCAAAGGATTACCGTGGACAGGGAATTGAAGATGAAAGAACTTAAAGCTCAAATTGTCCAACTAGAATCACAGTTAAAACAAAGGTAGTGGATAAATGCTTGTAATCTTTTTCTTTTACGGTTTGGCATTTTTACTGATGGGCCTTGTTATCTCGTTGATGCCCAAGAAAAATGACCTGTTTGGTTTATCCGATAATTTATGGATGATCGGAGTATTCGGGTTCATCCACGGGATAAATGAGTGGGTTGACCTTTTGATATTAATAGGCAAGCCGTTTGATGTGGCAATTCTTAAAACTGTGGGGGCAATTCTTCTTCCATTATCTTTTATTTTTTTGGTTATTTTCGGGGTTCGGGTCATTTTCAAAGCAAATAATAATTTAAGATATTTGAAATACCTATGGGTGCCGGTAGTAGCTGTATGGCTATTCGGGTATTTTTTAACAAAAGACTTTCTTATTTCCGGAATAATCGCGCGTTATTTCCTTTGTCTGCCCGGTACATGGATGACTGCCATAGGGCTATATTCTATTTACTCTCAAGCAGATATGAAGCAAGTCCCCAGGCCTGTTTTAGTTTCTACGTGGGTTGCTTCCGTAACTTTCTTTGCTTATGGGGTATTAAGCGGAATTGTTGTGCCCAAAGCAGATTTTATTTTTGCCTCTTTTATCAATTATCCTAATTTTAATGATTTAACTGGAGTGCCTGTCCAGTTTTACCGGATGATTTGCGCGATCATCCTGGCCTTAAGTTTCTTTTTCTTAACTGGAGTTTATTTTTATGGAGATAAAAAGCGCATAGAGATACGCCGCGGTATTACCGGAAGGTTCTCTATTGTTTTTTCTTCGGTGGCGGTTATTTCTGTTTTGTTGACTTGCGTGATCATTATTTCGTGGATGTATCAATTTATGGTTAGAGATATTAAAAGTAAACAGTTAGAAGTTGCCAAGGCGCTTTCTTATTCCATAGGCCATATGATCGACAACAAGATATATGAGTTTCAGGTACATTTGGGAAAGAACCGGTGGAGGCAGGCGGTTATTGAGCAGAATGCCCAATATTCTTCTGTTGCTTCGGAAGCTATTGTAGAAGACATGCTCAAAAAAGATGTTTTATGGGCTTCTGATGCGCCTGAATTATTGAGTCTTTTGGAAAGTCCGGTAAGTTTAGACTTGAAAGAGTTGGCAGATGTGGATAGGGAAGTGGCCGAGATATTTCTGACAGACCGTTATGGTGGATTGGTTGCTGCCTCTCGTAAAACAACTGATTTTTATCAGGCGGATGAGCTATGGTGGCAGAAGGCCTATTCACAAGGTAAAGGTGATATTTTTGTCGGTGATATCGAGATGGATCAGTCAAGCAACGCCTTGAGTATTCCTATAGCTTTGCCGGTCTTTGATCAGGCAGGGCAGGCTCTTGGAGCGGCTAAAGAATATATTGAGATAGGGCTGTTTTTCTCTCCACTTAAGAAATATCGCGCTGGGATAACCGGGCATGCGGCTTTAGTTGATGGAAAAGGAAACGTAATCTTTCATGAAAATATAAAACCTTTTAGCGCGCAGTTGTTTAGCGAAAAGGACATACTTAAGGCTTTAAGTAGAAGTGATTTGATGTCCGGGAGGATAGAAGATACTGGCAAACGCCGCGGCTCTTTCAATTCCATTTACAGGATAGACAATCAGATCTTGCGTAAAAACGGAGTAATTTGGTATGTCTGCGTTTTGCAGGATATTGAAGAATTATTTGCTTCATTAGGAAATTTGATAATCGGGATGGTATTGCTTATGCTTGTTGTAATCTCTATCGCAATATTCTTGAGTTTAAAAATCGGGATGCGGTTCTCTGTGCCGATCAGGAAGCTGAATATAGCCGCAGAGAGGATCATCGCCGGAGAATGGGATTATCCGATAGACATTAAGACCGGAGATGAAATTGAACAATTCGCAGAAGCCTTCAGGGAAATGATTGTTCAGCTTAAAAAGCAGCAGGACGCGCTTATTGTTGCTAAACACAGAATAGAGGATTTCTCAAGACATCTCGAGGAGAAAGTTGAAGAGCGCACCAAAGAACTAAGCCGTGTCCAGGAAGCCACCCTTAATATCCTTGAAGACCTAACAGAGGCTAAGGATAAAATGGAGAAATACAGCCAGGACCTTGAAAAGGCTTTGCATGTAAAGTCGGATTTCATTTCAGTTGTTTCGCATGAGTTAAGGACTCCCTTGACCGCGATAAAGGAAGGCATCGCGCTTGTGCAGGATCTAACGCTGGGGCCTCTTAACGACGAGCAGAAAGAATTCTTGGATATTGCCCGTAAAAATATGGACAGATTAGCGCGGCTTATTAATGAGGTATTGGATTTTCAGAAATTAGACGCCGGGGCGATGGTCTTTAAGATCAAAGAGGGAAACCTTAATTCTCTTGTATCAGAAGTTGTTCAGGCTATGCGGCCTTTAATAGAAGCTAAGAATTTGACTTTAGAGATGAGTTTGGAAGAAGCTCTGCCGGATATAAAAATTGACCGGGATAAAATTATTCAGGTATTGACTAATCTGATGAATAACGCTTTGAAGTTCACCCAACAAGGGGGGATCACTGTTTGTACCGGCAGGCATGGCAATGTTGAGATAGTATCTGTGCGCGATACCGGCCCGGGGATAAAAGAAGAAGACAAAGATAGATTATTTCAAATGTTCAGCCAGCTTGAATCTCCCAATGAGCGTAAGGTTGGCGGAACGGGGCTAGGTTTGGCAATCGCTAAAAAAATAATTGAGATCCATAGAGGGAAAATCTGGGTAGAGTCAACATATGGACAGGGCGCAACATTTTCTTTCTTGTTGCCTATTGTAGAGCGGAGGGTATGACCATGCCTAAGAGGATACTTGTTGTTGATGATGAGCCAGATGTGTTAAAGGTAGCGATAGTGCGTTTGAAAATGGCCGGCTACGAAGTTTTTACCGCTATTAATGGCCAGCAGGCTTTGGATTTTGTCCGGCAGACTGCTCCAGACATGATGTTTCTGGATTTGCGCCTTCCTATAATAGACGGGTACAATGTTTGTCAGCAAATTAAAAGCGATGAGAAGTTAAAGAATATAAAGGTGGTAATTTTTACCGCAAGCGTGGATCAGCTTGATGAGAAGATAAAACAGGTTAAGGCGGATGATTACTTGCTTAAGCCGTTTGATTCTGCAGGATTGGTTAATAAGGCGAAAAAATTTCTTAGTTAAGAAAGGGGATAATTTTATGGCACAGAAAAGAATACTTGTAGTTGATGACGAGCAGAATGTCTTGAAAGTTTTGGATCAAAGGCTTTCAAAAACCGGCTATGCGGTACTAAAGGCCAATAATGGAGAGGACGCTATATTCTTGGCCAAGAAAGAAAAACCGGATTTAATCCTTTTGGACCTTATGATGCCGGATATTAGCGGCGCGGACGTGGCGGCAGCATTAAAGCAGGATCCTGGAACTAAGAATATTCCGGTTATATTCCTGACTTGCCTGGTGACGAAAAATGACGAGGAGCATATCGGCAGGGAATCCGGAGGTAATTTTTTTATTGCCAAGCCTTATGAGCCAAATGATCTTTTAGGTGAAATACAAAAAAGGATAAGTGAATAAGTATTATGGCAAAGAAGATACTCATTGTTGATGATGATGTGGAAGTCTTGGAGTTGATGCGCAAAGAGCTTGAGGCCCAGCGTTATGATGTGGTTGTGGCCTTTGACGGTGAAGACGGGTTTATGAAAGCTAAGACGCAAGTTCCGAATCTGATTATAATGGACGTGATTTTGCCTAAGATTAATGGTTATCAGCTCGCGGCCAAACTTAAAAAAGACCATGAAACTAAGGATATTCCGATTATTGTCGCCAGTGAGTACGGCAGCATGATGGAGCTTTTTGAAGAGGGGCAGATCAATGATTCTTTTAGGAAGCCTTTTCTTCCGGGGATAGTCGCGGGCAAGGCGCGTAAGTTTTTAGGAGAGATCCGCGGGAAAAAGGTGCTTATTATTGATGATGAAGCAGATCTGTTAAAAGTCCTGGAGGTGCGTTTTAGAGCGAACCGCTATGCGGTGGTAACCGCCACCAACGGCCAAGAGGGCCTTGAGAAAGTAAAATCTGAATCTCCGGACCTGATCATACTTGATTTTATGATGCCGGTAATGAATGGGTATGAATTTTTTAAGATAATTAAAAGCGACCCCTACGCCTCAAGTATCCCGGTAATTGTTTTAACCGCCCGGGGGCCGTTAAAAGATTCTTTTGAAATGGCAGGGGCAGACGCGTTTATGCCTAAACCCTTTGACGCGGGAGAGCTTGTGGACCTTGCCAAAGAGCTTCTTTTGCCCAAGGCGCTTGTGCTTTGTGATGCCGACGGATTAGCTAAGAAAATAGGCCAGGATATTTGGGATAGAGGCTGTAAAGCGGTTTTGGTAAAAACTGAAAAGGAAATGTTTGAGAATCTAGCGCTTTCTAAATATAAATTCATTGTAGTTTATGTGCCATCTGTGGTTAATTATGAGCCCGCGCAGTTTATAGCGCTTATAAAAAAAGATAAAAATAAGGATACCCCGGTTATTATTTATTCTAATTCTAAGACCCCCGGGACAGAAACAGGAAACATTGTTGTGCTGCGCGAGATCTCTAACAAGTGGCTGGAAGCAAAGGCGGATAATTTTTTTGACTTAAGGGTCGCCGAGGAGGATTTCCCGGGGATGGTGGAGAAGTGCCTCGGACAGATACCAACTCTGCTCTAATGATGAAAAAGAAAAAGAAAAAGAATAAAATCAGAAGGTATCTTCGGGTTTCCCGGCGCAAGATAAAAAGGGCTACTCCCGAAAAGGCGAAAAACTGGTTTATCGCTAACCTGGGGGACCATCCGCTTATTCTGGGGTTTTTGCTTATTTTATGGGGCAATGCCATGTTGGGATATGCGGCAGGCAGGAACAATCTTTTAGGAATAGTTATTTTTCACGGCAGTCTGATCGTATCGTGGTTTGTGATGGTGATTGTTTCAAACCTCCTGCGCGATAAGAATGAAAAGAACTTGAAATGGTATTTTCGCAAGCGGTTTGTTTTCTTTACCCTTATTCCGCCTCTCTCGCCATTGGGGATGATCAATCTTTGGGCGGGCGCGCGTTTCAAGAAGGTAACCAAAGTAATCTTAAGCATTATTTTTATTTCGTTATTTACCGCCTACACCCTGCAGTGTTATAAAGATGACAATAAAGACCAGGCGCGAAATCCGTTTGAAAGTATTATTGCCATGGTGAATAAACCCAAGAAGGGGGTTTTGCTTAAGCGCGCCTCCATGCAGGAGATAGGTAATTTTAAATTAAGTTTTTTAAGCCGCAGAAAAAGAAAAAAGATGAGTTCCACAGACATCTCTCAGAAATGCATGCCTGCGGTGGCCACGATTACCACTAAGAATAAATACGGAACGCGGCTTGGTTTGGGAAGCGGGTTTGTGGTTTCAGGCGACGGAGTGATCGCGACCAATTTCCACGTGGTAGAATCGGCGGCGCAAGTCGAAGTAAAAATCGGGGATAAGACCTATAAAGAGGCGTATTTTATCAAGGGGGTACCGGATCTGGACATAGCTTTGATTAAGATCAAGGCGGAAAATCTACCGGTTCTTTTTGCCGGAGATTCAGACCGACTGGTGAACGGTCAGGATATTGTGGTTTTGGGAAATCCTTCAGGTTTTGAGCGGTCGGTTTCAACAGGGGTGATAAGCGCGATACGCTCAAATGATAAAATGAAACTTTTGCAGATGACCGCGCCGGTTTCTCCGGGGTCTAGCGGCGGGCCGGTCTTGAATGAATACGGGGAAGTAGTGGGGATTACGACTTTAGCTTCGTTTCTTTTCTCGCAAAATGTAAATTTTGCCGTTCCGATAAATTACATTAAGCAGATCGCAGATAATAAGTAGGAGGCAGGATGCTTAAAAAAGGTTTTGCTTTAATAGAGATATTGATTGTTACGGTTATAGTTTTGTTTTTATACTTTCAGCTGATGAATAAATATTTTAAGAAGGGCTCGGTTATTACCGATACGCAAACTCAAAAAGCCCTTAACGAGCAGGGCATAAGCACCACAAGTTATAAATCCATTGTTAATGACACCAAGAGCAAGATTGAAGGCATCCAGGCCCAGCGCGCCAAGGAACTGGAGGAAATAAAAGAGTAGACGCTTTAGCTAAACCAATGCAGCGCATAAGATTATGAAACAATTCCGGGTAGCAATAAAACAATCTCCTTGAATAAGCGATAAAATAGGTTATAATAAAAACTCTTTTGTGCGACCATACAAATTTTGCGCACCTTGCGCTTATGCGGTATTGCCTGCCTGCCGGCAGGCTCAAGCGCGCATTTACTATGCGCCCATAGCTCAATTGGATAGAGCACTTGCCTACGGAGCAAGTTGTTGCAGGTTCAACTCCTGCTGGGCGCGTATATTTGTTGCAAGTCAACGCCCGTCCTGAGCGAGGACGCCGCATTTTGGCGGACGAGTCGAAGGGCTGGGCGCGCTTTTAAAGCTAAAAGCGCAAAACTAAAAACGCAAAGCTATAATTTAAAATTAAAAATTTTGAATTTTACGATGTGGTTTTTCGTTTTACGCTTTTAATTTTTAGCTTTCATGAAGAAATTAGATGAATTTTACATGCTTGAGGCCTTGAAAGAGGCCAGAGAAGCCTTTGAAGAGGATGAGGTTCCGGTTGGCTGCGTGATTGTGCATGAGGGGAAGATAATTTCCCGCGCACATAACCAGGTTGAGCGCCTCAAAGATCCTACCGCGCACGCCGAGATGATCGCTTTAACAAGCGCAACAAATTATCTGCAGCAGAAGTGGTTGAATGGCGCAGCGCTATATGTTACAATTGAACCTTGCAGTATGTGCGCCGGAGCGCTTGTCTTAGCCAGGGTAAAAAATGTATTTTTTGGCGCGGCCGACCCTAAAACCGGCGCCTGCGGCTCGGTGTTTAATATCGCCGCAAGTAAAAAATTGAATCATCGCATAAAGGCGCAAGGCGGCGTCTTAAAAGAAGATTGCGCTGGTCTTTTGACAGAATTCTTCCGCAAGAAGCGCGCGCAAAATCAATAATTTCTAAAAGGAAAGGTCAAATGAATAAGAAAATAATGGTTGTTGATGATGAAGTTGATGTGCAGAAAGTGCTAAAGGCTCGTTTTGAGTCTGAGGGGTTTTCTGTTGATGTTGCTTCAGATGGACAAGAGGCCTGGAATAAGATCCAGAGACAGAAGCCGGATTTGATAATTTTGGACCATATTATGCCGGTAATGGACGGGTTTACTTTGTTTAAGAAAATCCGCCAGGATCTGGCTACCCGCGGGATCAAGGTTGTCATGCTTACAGCTAAGAACAGGATGAAGGATACTTTTGAGGTTTTTGGGGTTGATGATTTTCTGGACAAACCTTGTGATGCGGGGATGTTGGTGAATCGGGTTACGTCTTTACTTCAGACCAAGGCGCTGGTATTGACAGACAATACCTCTTTGGTGGACCGGGTATCGCTTGCTTTGCATAAATATAATTACGTGATCAGCCCGGTTAATGAAGAGAGGCTTTTCTGGGAAGAGGTCAATAAATTTAAATATAATCTGCTTATTGTCCATCTTAATCTTGTAACGCAGGACGCGGGACAGTTTATGCTTGCGCTAAAGAAATCCAAGAATCAGGATACTTCGATTTTGCTGTATTCAGACGCTAACTTTGATGATTCTGGTATTCATCAAAAGCGGGATATCGGAAGGATTAAAGATACCTGGTTGAATGCTCAGGCTACGATGTTCTTTGACGCGCGCATTAGCGAGCAATCATTCCAGCAGGAATTGGATATTTTGGTAAAGTCTGCATAGCAAATGCGCACTTGGCAATCCTTTATTCCAAGGTGAGATAGATAAAAGATTTTTGTGCTCTTACTTCGCTTCGCGAAGTTTCGCTGGATAAAAGATTTTTGTGCTCTTACTTCGCTTCGCGAAGTTTCGCTGGATAAAAGATTTTTGTGCTCAAGGAGAGGTGGCTGAGTGGTCGAAAGCAACTCACTGCTAATGAGTTGACCTGGGAAACTGGGTCCCTGGGTTCAAATCCCAGCCTCTCCGTTTTTCTTCCTTAATGCGAGAAATTATCTGGAGATAATTTCTCGCAACATATAGAAAAAGAAAAACGGACTCCGGCGAGGCTCTGACGAGCCGGAGTAATCCTAACGAATGCGCCGCTGTACCTTTAAAAAAGAAAAACGGACTCCGGCGAGGCTCTGACGAGCCGGAGTAAGCCCAGCGAATGCGGCGGCGTACCTTAAATAAGGGCTCTGTCGAGCCATAATATAGTTTCTGTGATGAGCACAACCAAAAGGGGGCGTTTCTATGATTCCTGATAATGGAATAAATAGAATCGTCCCCTTTATTGTGAGAGCAAAAAATGGGTGATTCTTTTAAGACTAGATACTTATGTCGATAAAATTCAGAGTAATGATTTATTTGCTATTCAGTTTCGTTTTCACAGGAACAGTTATTCTGGCTTCTGGCTATTCCCAAGAAAAAGAAACTTCTTTATCGGAAATGGAAAGCTCGCTTGCAACTTTGATGAGTCAGACCAAGAACAGAGAAGCAGTTACAATAAGGACCAATCAATTAGTAGAAACTTATGGTGTAAATTTATTGCCTTTCCTTGAACGATACATGCATGATGATTCAGAACACGTCAGGTATATTTCTTGTGCAATGCTGTGGCAAATAGGGGTAAATAACGCTCCCCTCAAGGCTGATCGCATCCGTATCGTTGGTATTCTTACCAGATCGCTGGCAGATTCTTCTCCTCTTGTGCAACCGCATGTAGCTAAGTGTCTTTTAGATTTCACCGCATCAGATTTTTCTAGAGATACAAAGAAGTGGCTGGAGAATGATTTTTTATCATATTACGCGAAATCAGATTCCAGTAGAGATTTTCATAATATTATACTTATTTGCGGCGTGGCAGATATAAAATCGATACTGTCGTTATTGAAAAATCTTCTTGAAGACGAACGTCAATATGAGAAAAAAGAACATGCCGGTAGTTGGTACGGAACAACTAGCTGGGCTGCGCGCAGGGCACGGGCGCGCATGGGAAGCAAAGAGGATATAATACGGTGTATCCAATTAGTAGAGCAGGAGAAAGACAAGATGATGAGATATAGCGTCTTATTTAGCCGCCTGCAATATATACGCCAACCAGAGGTAATTCCTGTTTTGGCGAAGTACTTAAATAGTGATGAGGGGCCGCTGTACGAGTCAGACGATACAATACTTTTGCCTGCAAGGTATTGGGCAGCCGAGGCGCTGGGAATAATGTTGGAAGATTTTCCTGCGCGAAAAGAGGTTTCTTTATTTACCGAGCAAGATATAACATTATGCCGTAAAATGATTTCAGCGAAAAAAGAATGGAAGATCATAAGGTAGGTTGTTGGAATATGGGCGCACCTTGCGCTTAAGAGAAAATGGACTGCTTAAATAAGAAAAAGAATGATGCGGTATGTAACTGCACTTATCCCGGGTGTCCCAGGCATGGAGTGTGTTGTGAATGTATTGCCTATCATCGCTCAAACAATGAACTGCCGGCTTGTTATTTTGATAAAAAAGCTGGGCGCACCTATGACCGTTCAATGGAGAATTTCATAAAAACCAAAAGCGGCAGATAAAAGGAGCTGTTTTATGGAAATCAAAGTTCAGAAGTTAAGCCAGGAAGAGCTTGACGAGATGGGGGTTTTTGAATGGCCTATCTGGGCCAAAGAAGTTTCGCGGTTTAACTGGCATTATGATTCGGTAGAAGAGTGTTATATCTTAGAAGGCGAAGTCGTGATAGAGCCAAAAGACGGACAGAAGATAAGTTTTGGCAAGGGGGATTTTGTAACTTTCCCCAAAGGCCTTTCTTGCGTATGGGATATTAAGAAAGCTGTGCGCAAACACTATAATTTTCGCTAATCTAATATGGAACAGATTAAAATACATAAGATTATTAGGTCCAAGCGTCGGACAGTTGCGCTGGTTATAAGCCCGGATGCGGCTTTGACGGTGCGCGCGCCTATGCGCTTGCCGCTTGATTATATTGAAAAGCTTGTGAGTAAGAAAAGTTCCTGGATTAAAAGAAAGATAAGCGATATTCAATCCCGGCCAAAAACTAGGCCTAAAGAATTTGTTGATGGAGAAGAATTTTTGTATCTGGGAGAGGCTTTTAGACTGAAAATCGTGGATGAAAAACAGATATCAATCGGAGAATATTTATATTTTCCAAGAAGCATGCTTTTAAAGGCAAAAGAGAATCTTAAAGAATGGTATAAGAGCCAGATCAAGCAAAGAATAGAAGAGCGGATAGCTTGGTATGCGAGGCAAGCAGGAGTTGATAATATGTCTATCGCAATTACCGGCGCCCAGAAGCGCTGGGGTTCTTGCGCGAATAAGAGTAGCTTGAATTTTAGCTGGAGATTGGCCATGGCGCCGTTAGAGGTAATTGATTGCGTGCTGGCGCATGAGCTTGCGCATATAAAAGAGCGGAATCATTCAGCGAATTTCTGGTGTAAGGTCAGGGCGCTTATCCCCGATTATAAAAAACACGTAAGTTGGCTTAAAGCTAACGAACATTTATTGCATATATAGAAAAGGAATATTATGCCTGACTGGAATCCGCCGGTTGAATGTCCTAAATGCACCAGCAAAGATACTAGATTCGTTGAGCCGAATGAGGAAATGTCGGTTTATGAGTGCAATGTTTGTGGGTGCCGGTTTGAGGCAGAGGAGGATTAATTATGAAACCGAATTTAATTTTAATCGCGATATTTTTAGCTGTTAATATTTGCTTTGCTGCTGGAGAATCTAAAGTTTGGGTGAACAAAAGTTTTAAGGGCCCAGCGCAATGCGCGCCAGCGGGAGGTTATAAATTTCTTTCTGCTGTTGAGCCTGTAGCTGACAATCTAGCGGATCTTATCGCGCAACAAGAGCAAAAATTCGCTCAAGAAAAGATAGAGATATTGGGAAAAGAAATAAATGAAATACCAGTTTGCGCGGCATGCGATGTCTGTCCAGAATATGAAGCAGAAATAAGGTTTCTTATTAAAAAACAGGATTTGCCGAAAGTTGAAGCAATAGGGTATAATAACGCAGATCCAGAAAAGCACGTTATGTCAGTAGGGTATCCGCAAGATGTTTGGCAGGACGCAGGCTACCTTAGCAATGGGCATGTTTACGCCACAAATAATTTGGATGAGGCTGTTCCATGGGCGAAAGTGCCTGATAGGGGAGTTTTCTTAGGCCAGATAGAAGAGTTAGGGATAAAAGAAAGTTGGCAAGAGTTATCCGCAGAAAACCTCGTAATTTTTAATTCGGGTAAGCCGGTTAAGCTTGTAATCGCCAGATCAGGCGATTTTAGATGGACTATGCTTGGGATCGCGCAAGTCAAATCAGGACAAGATAAAATAGAGTTATTGATCAATATGCAAAGGCGAAAAGGGCCGCATATTGAGAACTACATGCCTAGTCTCTGGAGTACGTCTGTTATAATAGACAGCCTAAAACCCGGAGAATACAGCGTTTTTCTTGGCCAAAGCCTAGTCGGTAAAATAAGGTTAGAATAAATTCCTACTTAGATGGATAATCTCAAAGTTAAAAGATGGTTGCATAATTTCATCGCTTTTTTTGTTTCATTGTCTATATGCATAGCGATAGTCTGGTTTGCTGAGATGCGCCTTGAATCTAAGTATGGTTTTGTTCTTGCTCCTACGCGCACTGTTTCTCCTAGTATAGTAAGCTTTACCGGACTTTTTACCCACAGCCATCCCCCTAAGAAAAGTGATCCACGCCCTTGGATCATTTGTGTTGGTGGTTCTACAACCCATGGCGGGTATGCGGCCGAAGAATCATTTCCCTATATTCTGGGAGAGTTGTTTAGCCATAATTACCAGACTTCAAATAGTGCCAGTGTTTATAATTGCGGGGTTTCCGGGGTAAGCTCAATAGCTACAAATTTCTTTATCAAGAAAATACTTTTTGTTTATAAGCCGGAGTGCATTATTCTGCACGATGGCTATAATGATCTGCCGATTATAACTAAGAAAATAAGTGAAAATAAATATTCCTATGAAACTTTTGATTATTCCAATTCCAATGGTTCATATGTTAATCCTTATATCCGTAATCCGGTTGTCAGGTACTTTGCTTATATGGTTAAAATAAACCTGCCCGGGATCTATACTTATATATTAAGAAATATCAACAAGGGTAAGCCCATCCCCGTGGCTTATGGCACAGATGCCGATATCATGGAGGAGAACCAGAAGAGGCTGAAGGTTATGTTGGGCGCGGAAATAGACACAATTGATCAATGTTTAAGCAAAAATATCAAAGTCATAGTCATTATAGAGCCGCATATGCGCCCTTCTTTTTACTTGCCTGAATTTGGCAGTGCTTTTAAGGATGTTAATGCAGGATCTATTCTTGATAAGTGTCATAGGTTGCAACAGGCAGAGTTTTTATCTGTGCTTAACCAGCGTTATTTAGGCAATAATAATGTCCTCATATTAGACCTGCGCAGGATATTTGATGACGATTATCAAAAGTTCCATGTGGACCAGATCCATCTTAATGCCAGAGGGAACATGATTTTAGCCAATATCCTGTATAAATATTTGGCCCGCTAAGAAAAGGCAAGGAACCATTTCCCTGAATAAATCATTTGTTTTCTAAGGGTTTTAGCTGTAATATAAGAAGTATTCGTTTTCTTGAACCAATTATATCAAGGAGGCAGTAATGAACAGATTAACAAGGCTTCTATTCTTGGGTTTATTTTGTCTAGCTGTACAACCAACGCTTTTTGCCCAGCAGGCGGGTAAAATCCAGCGTTCTGAAGAGCAGATATTGCAGGATAAGCTTCTTAGGGAGAAAATAGAGCGTCAACGCCAGAAAACCAAGGTAGAAGAGCCGGCAGTTAAAGAAGAAGCCCCCGGGGTTAATGAAGAAAAGGCTTTGGTTAAGTCAATTACAGTATCAGGGGTTACCATTATCCCTGAAAAAGATATCCGCGCTATTGTTGATCCGTATCAGAATAAGGAATTGACCCTTAAGCAGATGGTTGGTATTGCTGACGCGATAACCGCGCTTTACCGCAAAAATGGGCATATTACTTCCCGCGCGTATCTGCCGCCGCAGAAAATTAAAGATGGCTTGTTGGAGATCCGCGTAGTGGAAGGGGTTACCGGGACGATTAAAATGCAGGGTAATAAATATTTCAAGACTGCCTTGTTGATGAAGAGGATCGGGCTTAAATCAGGCGAAATATTCAATTATAATTCTTTACGCAAAGACCTAAGCAGAATCAATGAAAATCCGGATAGAAATGTCAAAGCGGTTTTGGCTCCCGGAAAAGTCCCAGCTACTACCGATGTCAATTTAGAGGTAAAAGACCGCTTGCCTATGCATGTGGCCTTTGATTATGATAATTACGCTTCGCGCTATGTGGATAAAGATCGTTACCGCGTGACCCTTTCTCATAATAATTTTTTAGGGCTTGATGATTCTTTATCTATACAGTATCAGGTTTCTCAGCGAGAAGATTATCAGTTGTTAAGCGCGCGTTATCTGTTTCCGGTCACGGAGGGCCTGCAATTAGGTTTTTTTACCGCGCGTTCCAGAATAGCCTTAGGCAGAGAGTATAGGGATTTGAACATACGCGGTAAAAGCCAGTATTATTCCTTTTATGCCACGCAAAACCTGCTGTATACAGATAATATTCTGGCAAATTTAACTTTAGGTTTTGACCATAAAGATATTTATAATTTTACCGCTAACACAGAAACAAGCCGCGACAGGCTAAGAGTTGCGCGTATAGGGTTTGATATTGACCAAAGCGATAATTTTGGCCGCACTATTTTGACCAATGATGTTAATTTAGGTATACCTAATATTATGGGCGGATTAAATGATGTTGATAGCCATTGTTCTATATCAGGGGCAGGCGGAAGTTTTGCCAAAGATAATTTGAATCTGTTGCGTGTGCAGCGTATGCCTTTTGACTCAGTTTTTTTATGGAAAAACCAGTTTCAATTTACTAATAATGTGCTTCCAGCGGCAGAGCAGTTTCAAATCGGAGGCATTGTGAATGTGCGCGGGTATCCAGCAGCTGAAGTAGTGGGGGATCAGGGTTGTTCCATAACCGGGGAATGGTCTTTGCCGATGTATCCGGTTGCGCGCAGCTGGAAGGTACCTTTTTCTAAGGCTACAGTTTATGATTCTTTGCGTTGGGTAGTGTTTTATGACTGGGCAAATGCGCGCTTGCGCCGTGTGGCGGCTGGGGAAGAGAAGTCACGCACTCTTCGTTCAACCGGCTGCGGTTTACGTTTGAGTTTGCCGGAAGATTTCTTCGCTAAAGTAGAGGTTGCTTGGCCTTTGGATAATACTCCTTCAGACAGTGATCACGCGCATGTTTTGTTAGAAGTCTCTAAAAGGTTTTAACAGCATAAATACTTTTAGAAAGTTTTTATAATTTGTAATTCTATCTTGACATTTAGCATTTTATGCTATATACTTACGCATATTGCCTTTAGCTTGTCCTTTCAACTAGACCCGCAAGTTCTTAGAATATAATAATTTAGCTTACCCATATAGATTGCTTAACAATCAGAAAGTGAGAGCCCTATGTCTAGAAAATTAGTTCTATTAAGATGCATTCTTGTTTCATTGTTGATTTTTCCGCAATTTGTTTTAGCAGGAGACCTTCCTCAGCTGCCTATAGTCAGTCCCGGATCATCCGTCAGTTTTTCTCATCCTGATTCTTCAACTCTTCAAGTTAATGTTGGGAATAATTCTGTTATTGATTGGGTGGGCGGGTTTAATATCGCTTCCGGGCATACCGTAAACTACCTTGGGAATTCTTCTCTATATGTTTTGAACCGCGATATAAGTGGAAGCACTTCTAATATATTCGGCAGCTTAAACGCGCAAATGCGCCTTTTTCTTCTTAATGCCAATGGCATTTTATTTGGCGCAGGCAGCTCTGTAAATGCCCCGGCTCTTGTGGCATCTACCTTGTGGATGACAAGGGGTGATTTCTATAATGGTATTGCAAGCGGCAACTTTGTTTTTCAAAAAGCGCCTTTATTCAAGAATGGGTCTATTGTCAATCAGGGGAGTATTAATATAGGTAATAACGGCTATCTTTGTTTGTTGGCCGGCGCAGTAGATAATCAAGGGTCTTTAATTGCGCCCTTAGGATATATAATTTTGGCATCAGGAAAAAAGATGACCTTGATGCTTGATCCCAGTGTTTCTGTGGTGATTAATACCGCTATAGATAAAGATAAGATCTTTGATATTTTTGGCAATCCCATCACAAGCGACAGCGCAATCAGCAATTCCGGGGCCATCAGCTCTGGTTATGTAATGCTTAACGCCAAGATTTTAAACAATATTTTTGATTACGCGATAAATAATACAGGCATCATAAATGCCAATTCTATGGTTTTAAATAATGGGGTAGTGGAATTGGTTTCAAGTGGAGCAGATATTTATAATAGCGGCACAATTAATTCCGCTACAGTTAATTTAAAGGCGGGTTCTTCAAGCTACATAGACAATAATGGTGTAATTAATTTCGTAAAGGCGCTCAATATTACAGCGGATAATGATATTAACTTAAGCGGCTCCAGATTTACCTCGAATGCTCTTGTTGATAGCGCTTTGGCATATTTTAAATCCGGGAGAGATATTAATATAGAAAATTACAGCTTCTTGTCGCTATCCTTGATCAATGGGAATGCGGATGTGGATATTACTGCTGGAAACGATATAAATTTGATTAACAGTTATATATCTGCGACTACGTCTAAGGGGGCTTCTAGCGTTAAGTTGCAGGCTGGCGATGATGTTGTTTCAAATGGAGGTTTCTTGTTGTCGTATGCTGGACTTGGCAAAGCCGTTTTGGGGGTCGATGCCGGAAATGATATAAATCTGCAAGCTACCAGAGCTTCTGCGGTGTCTGTTTCTAAAGATGCTGACCTGTCGATGTTAGCAGATGATGATATTAATATAGTTAACAGTCAAATTGCCTCAAACTCTATTTCCGGAAATGGTAGTATTGATATAAAATCCGGCAATGACGTTAACGTATCTTCGAGCCAGGTTGCTGCCATGGGCATAAGCGGTGACGCTAACCTTTTAGTGGAGGCTGGTAATGATGTTAAGACGGTGAATAACAGTTTAATATCCGCTAAATCTTTTAATGGCGATGTTAAAGTAGAGGTTAAGGCTGTAGATAGTGTTGATGTAAATAACAGTGAGTTTTTGGCAAAGGTAGATTCAAAAGGCGATGCGATAATTAGTATAAATGCCGCAAAAGTAAATTTTCCTTTAGGCTTGATACAGGCTTTAAGCGCCAATGGATTTGCTAATATTATTATGGTGGCAAATATCGGCATAAACGCCTTAGGAGATATCTTGGCTTCTGGAACAGATAGCCTTGTTTATCTTGTTACAAATTCCGGTGATGTTAATGTGGGCAATATCAATGCCAATGACGTGAATATTGGGACTTTTGGCGGATCTATTTTCGGTTACGGAGAAATAGTCGCGCATTATTTGAGCCTTTTAGCATCTGGTAATATCGGAACGCAGTCAGCCGCTATTGCTACTGATGTAGATATCGTAGACGCCAATTCTTTTGGGGTTGGCAATGTTTATATAAATCAGGGAACAAGCCGTTTATTGGAATTGTTAGCGATCTTTGCCAATAACGGTATTATAGATATACGAAGCCTTGGCAGTATGATCGTGGATTCTATTGTTTCGTTTAATGGCGGGGTTTACCTTGAAAGTTCTCAGGGTTCGATCTACGCTGGTAGCTCTTCAAGTAACATCAATGTGGCCGCAGGCGGTTATTCATATTTCTCAGCGCCTAAAGGTACGATTGGATGGGGCACGCCAACGGATATGACAATCTATAATCCGTTGCGTATCTCCATTCAGGCGTTGCCGGGCGGGCTTTCAGCAGTTCCTCTCGGGTTTATCCCCACAGCAGGTTTAACAGTCCAAATCGGAGGAAGTACTGCGCCTTTATATACGATAAACGGCCTAAGCGGAGTTCTTGGAGCAAGCGCAGCTTTTGAAGGTATTGTGCGTCCAGGGACAACTGCTATAACAGGGGTGTACCCTTCGCCAGCTATAGATCTGGCAGGAGGGGTCATTCCTCCGGGATATATTTTCTATCGTGATACTGATAGCGACACAACGGTTTTGTTGCCGCCTTCAGCGGTCAATCCTTCAGGGACTTTACAGATTTGGCCGGCGCTGCCTGCGCCTGTTTTTGGAGTGCAGCAGGAATATCTGATGACCCTTAAGTATATATTTCCGGTATTAGAGAATTTAGGACTGCAGAATCCCGTGCAGGTGAGGCCGTTTGATGCGATGTCTTCAGATGGTTTGATGCGTTCTACATTTTTGTATCAGCCGATAGTTGCTTCGGATGTTTCCGCGTATGATAAGTTTGTCCTTGAAGAAGGGGCGTATCAGTTTATTGACGGAGCGCTGGGTATGCCTAAGCACGATGGTTTGATGCCCATATTAGATGAAGTCAAGAAAAGAAGCAAAAAGCAGCAACTATAATGGTATATTTTTAGTTTTGTTTTACAAGAGGGGGATGCCTGAAAGCGTCCCCCTTGTTTTTTAAACGCCATATAGTATAATGTTTGTGATAATTACATGATACACCCGACAAAATTTACTGTTTGATGTTGCTTTTGTTGGGAACGCCCTGGCCTATAGGAAGGCCAGGTGCGCCCTTTCTGGGTGGCGCCCCGCTTAATTGGATAAGCGGGCGTGTTCCTGCTGAACAAGGAGGCTATAATGCGTATTTTATTATGCGGAATATTTTTATTTACAGGCCTATTTATCTCTGGATGCGTAAAATCCAATGATAGCGCAGGAGGAACTGTTTTGGCGCGGGTGAACAATTATAAGATCACTCAAGATGAGTTTGAAGAGGAATTCAGGTCTTCCGCTTATTATGCGAATGATACCTTGCAGTCGCGCAAGAATTTCTTGAACCTTTTGATTAATCGTAAGCTTATTATGCAGGATGCCCAGAAGAAAGGTTTAGATAAGGATAGGGATTTTTTAAAGATGATCCAGCGTTTCTGGGAGCAGTCTTTGCTTCAGCGCGCGTTTGAAGCAAAAAATAGAAGCCTTGATGCGCAAGTTTCTGATAATAAGTCTCAGGATATTCTAAGACAGAAAAAGGCTGATCTGATGGATGCTTGGATTGATGATCTGCGTAAACAGGCTAGTATCAGTATAAATGAGAATTTATTGATCGGGAATAAATAAAGGGGGCGATATGGCTGAAGCAAGAAGGCATAAATATCTTATTGATAAGAAATTTCAGATAAGTTTTATTGTTAAATTTTGTTCCTTGGTGGTTTTAGGGGGGGCCTTAACGGTATTAAGCCTGTATTTTTTCTCTTCATCCTCAACTACGGTTTCTATCGTTGACTCGCGGGTAGTTGTGCGCACGACCGCGGATTTCTTGATGCCGGTGCTTATCCAGACTGTAAGCGTCGTAATGATCATTGTGGGAATATTAGCTATAGGGGTAACATTATTTTTCTCGCATAAAATATCCGGCCCCATGTACCGCTTGCGCTCTATAATGGAGGGTATGGCCAAAGGAGACTTGCGCATAGGGTTTAGTATCCGCCGCCTGGATCAGCTCCAGGGAATGGCTGACGCCTTAAATGAAGTGCTTCATTCTATGAAACAAAGTATAACCGCGATACAAAAAGCAAGTGATCAGATAAATGCCAAGGTTAATTCTTTATCCGGGTTTAGCCTGCCCGAGGATAAACAAAAAGATTTTGATGAGCTTAAGAAATTATCACAGGAATTAAAGGATCTTTTACATCACTTTAAGGTTTGATGACAAAACGTTTTGTATTTTATGTAATATTTTTTATTATATTTTTTTCAGCTTCAAAGCCGGGGGTTTGTTTTGACGATGGATTTGGCTTTGGCAATAAAATAAACGGCAGATACTTTACCATTTATTGCGCCGATGGCGTGGACCCCGGGCTTATTGTTGATAAATTAAATGTTACTGAAGCCGAAAGGATATTAGCTGGTTATCCGGGCAGGATAGAGGGTTCATCTGCCCAGCGATTAGCAGCAATGGTAGATATTTTATTCTTGCGCGCCTGCAATATTCTTGAAATGAATGTTAATGACTTTAGCGGTATCCTTAAGGTTTGTCGTGATCAGCAACATCTGCAGGCTATTTACAACAAGCTTTTTGAAGCAGATATAAGTGCCCCATCTTTTTATACCTATACACTAAATACTATTTATATTGCCTCTTCCGGGTGCGCGCGCGGGATCTTGGGCCATGAGATTGCGCATGCAGTAACGAGCAATTTTTTTGTGGTTCAGCCTTCGCATAAGACCGCGGAAATTCTCTCTGGTTACGTGGAGTATCAATTGCGTAAATCTTTGGAATAAAGAAAGAAGAGCAATAAGGCAAGCTTGTTATTAGGTAAAACTACCTACCTTTGCCCAGAGTATTTTCCCAAAACAATCTTGATACCCGATGTATTCCGCTACGATCGCATATCCGGTAGAAGTAAAATACTTGCGTTCTCTGCCCAGAAGCCTTCCTAATACAATTATTTCTTTTCCCTCAAGATCCAGTAAAAGCCTTTCTGCTTCCTTTTGGAAGATTAAACGGTCTTCAATATAAACCATGCGCGTAAATTTTGTTTCTCTAAGCGGCCAGAAAGTATCCGGATCATAGCTTATGCCTTCGTTAGCTTTCAAATGGACAAGATGGTAGCTTCTGTATGGCCTTAAGATTATATAGGCGTATACTCCGTTTAATTTTTCATAGGATGGTTTCGGCCATAGCAAAAGAAATACCTTTAACTCTTCAGGAGACAATATGGGCAGTTTATTTTTAGATTTTATTTGTATGTCAGCGCTTGTGATTTGTATTTTAGCATATAACGGGTATCCGTTTGGGCGCATATTTCTTAAGGATACAGGGATGATAATAAAAATTAACAGTAAGAAAACAAAAAGCAAGGCGATTTGTTTTATGGCTTTATTCTCTGCCCATAACATAGGCTTTTGGGTTATTGTCGGGGGAGGGCTTTGAACAAGCGCGTAAATCCCTGAAGCGCATAAGTAATAGAGCAATAGTTCAAGAGAAAGCCATTCGCGTTCATAGCCGCCACCGCCGTTAAGAATAAGCGAAGTTCCGATTCCAGCAAAGTATAAAATAATAAATAACCTTTGCGGTTTTGTTCCGTAAAATAAAATATACAACAAGCCTATTCCGGATAAGATAAGAGGGGTAATTTCATTATTAGCGCAGATTAAAGCTAAAAGCAGGATAAGAAGGATGCCGCGTTTTATATTCCCAGGGTTTTTGTCTTTTGCTTCAAAGAACATGAAGAACATGATGAAGAATATGCCGATACTAAACAGGATGTTTGCGATTTTATCTTTGCTGAAGGGGAAATTAAGCCCCCTAAATAAAAATTGGTAGGATAGTTTAATGGCCCTTAATATCCGCAAGGGGTTTTCTCTGAAGGCTTCTCCTGCGCGTTTATAGATTATTTTTACCATTTGTTCAGGGGGAGCGCCATCTATAAAGGCCACAGCAATGTTTTTATCAGAAAGAGATTGTAGTGGCCCTGTGCCGCCAGATACCTGTGACCAGATGCGCATGGCGAAGAATTGGTTGGCCTCGGCAGTGCAGAATTTCTTTGTCGTTAATGTGTAATAACTTATGCCCAAAGCTACAGCTAAGACCATGACTAAAGCATAGAGGATCGTTTTCTTGGATATGCCTTGCAAGAAAACAGGGAAA